>NZ_JQKS01000005.1:0-204418 GCF_000746145.1 Methylobacter sp. BBA5.1 | reverse complement strand
GACCATAAACCCGTTGTCGCAGCAAGTCGACTACCGGATGCCGGATGCGCTCAGGATCCCTGGGATCGTGCATCTGTTCCGCAATCCGTTGGGTTAACTGGAGCTGTTGGTCAATGGTTCTTAACAACAGCACACCACCATCACTGGTGATGGCTCCGCCGCTGAATTGGGCTTGTATTTTGCGGCGTTTAAAGGCAGGAAAATCTATTTGAGCTGCGGTACAATTTGGCACGGGCAAATCCTTGTTCAAATTCAATCTAAGCAACTGAATTTTATCGAACTCTACGGGATTTGCCCGCTTTTTTTATGAAATATCCGGGTTAGGTATGCGTTAAAAATTAAGACAGGCACGGGTGGCACAAAGCAATATGCAAGCCATTTTGCCGTCCGGCATACGCAACCGAGGTTTAAACGGCAAGTGTTGAAGCCGGGATCTAAGAATGCGCACCAAAATGAGGCATTGATGACTGGTATTGTGCGGATAACGGACGCCCCCTGCATGTCGCGCTTCGCCGGATTCCTGGAGATTTATTCCTTGGAAGAGACGGATCGGTGGATAGCCAGGCAATGGAATTTAGAATAGAAAAGATGTCAAAAAGCCGGTTACGACGCGCGGAAAGAGCTGGCGAGGATTGATGATTCGAGGGTTTGCGCGTCTAACCCGCCTTTACGGTTCGTCGCCAGACTCATTTGAGCACAAGTCTTGTAAGGATCGTTCAGTACCGGCTTAGGAACGGGCATGAAATAAAACCCGCGTGAGACAGGATTTCTGCTCCTGTTCAACGACTGCATGGATGCAGGAGTTATAAAATTCACATTCCTTAGGATCCAATTCTCAAAGCTGACATTATCAATAGCCGCCCAGGCCTCACAATACCCCTATCGCACGCCGCAGACGCAAAATGGCCAGCGCGGCATCGTAATTGGCATTGTTGAAGTTGTCATGCGAGGTAGTGCGCAGGTCTTCGGCCTTCAGTACGTCGGTATTGGTCGACAGGCCCTGCTGATAGCTGTCGGTGGTCACTTTCAGGTTTTCGTCGGCCTGTTCGATGGCTTGACTGGTGACGACGATGCGTTTTTGCGTTTCCTGGCAATCCAGCCAGGCTTGCCGCACTTCCAGACCGATCATACTGGTCAAATCGTTGCGCTGTTCTTTCAGGGATATCGCTTGCCGGCTGATGGCATCACTTTGATGGCGTGTGCTGCCGTCGAACAGCTTCCACTTGACGCCGGCGTTGACCAGCCACATGCTTTCAGCGGCCTGGTAACGGTTTTCCTGATATTGATAGCCGCCGTTGATGGCGACCTGCGGCAATACACCGGCCTTGACGCTCTGCGCCTGTTGTTCCAGGGCTTCGATTTGCTGCGTCAGCACGGCCAGTTCGGAACGTTGCCTAGAGGCATTATTGCTCAGCTCTTTTAAGTCTTCCTTGGGCATTTCCGGAAATTGTTTAACCAGTTTGACCTCATCGGCAAGGTTGCGGTCCAGCAACCGGTTATAGCTCGCCTTGGCGATATCGAGTCGGTTGTCGGCCTGCACGACCTGCTGCTGTGCATTGACCAGTTCCACGTTCGCCGCCAGTACATCATTACGGGCCACCATGCCTTGCTCGAACAGGTTATTCACGTCTTCCACATGCGCTTTCAGACTGTCGACATGGCTTTGCATGAGCTGCAAGGTGCTTTCGGCACGCAACACCGCGATATAAGCCTCGGCCACCTGCATTTTTATGTTCAATTGAGCCGTGGTTTCATTGTGCTGTGCGGCCTGGAGGGACGCTTCGGCGGCATTGATGTTGTGGCTGATGCGGCCGCCCGTATAAATAGGCAGCGTAGCAATGGCCTGCGCATCCATGTTGCCGGGCTGCTGGGTATTGAACTGAGCCGTTTGACCGTTTATCTGCGTCACAGCGCCCGGCGTTTCGCTACGTTGCGTATAGCCGCTGCTGACATTAAGCTCCGGTAGCCGCTGTCCCTGAGCCGAATCCAGCTGCTCTTCGGCGGCGGCCGTATCAGTTTTGGCTGCCTTGATCTGGTGGTTATTATCAATGGCGCTGCTCCAGGCCTGTTCCAGCGTTTCGGCCGATACGACAGGCGCGTACACACCCATTAAAACGCTGATTAGACTGGAGTACAGGTTGTTCTTATTGATCAGCATACAAAATGCCCCGCATATAAAAGGAAATGACTTGATTAATCACCCGATTTTTCTCGTCCGTCGAAGGCAGCGGTTTGATCGCCAACAGACAAGGCAAATACAGATCGCCTTTCAACAAATTGAAAAAGGCATTCGCGGCAAACGCCGGATCGGCAATGTTAAAACGGTCATCGGCATTCAACCGCCGCAGATAATCTTCCAGCCAGGTTAACGCCGGCAATGGACCGCTTTCATAGACTAACCGCCCCAGTTCGGGGAAATCGTGGCTCTCCGAGATAACGAGCCGGTAAATGGCCAGCGCGTCTTCCGCAAACAGCAAATCCATGAACGACGCGGCAATTTTTTTCAGGTTATTTTCCACCTCACCCGACTCGATGGCGGTCTCGGTCATGGTCTGCAATAACGATGTGCATAAGGCGGATACGACAGCGGCCAGCAGCTCAGGTTTGCTATCAAAATGATTATACAGCGTCGCTTTGGAAACGGGTGCGGCCTGCGCGATTCTTTCCATGCTGACGTTCCGGTAGCCGTGCGCCAGAAACATGCGCGTGGCGCCGTCAATAATGGCCTGCCGCTTGGGGTCAACAGATTCTGGGATCATTGCTGAAAGAAAACTATTTAATAATTAAACTCGATCAGCTAGACTAAACTAAACCGTTTAGTTTATCAAGGTAGTTTATGCCACGTTCCCGTTCCATTTTTTTAGGTTTGCTGATTACTGTTGTTATGGTAACAGCGATCGGCTATTGGATACTTGACCGCCGTCAATACGAAGCCACCGACAATGCCTATCTGAGATCCAATATCGTGCTGATCAGCCCCAAGGTACAAGGCTATGTGACAGCGCTGGCCATCGATGACAACCAGGCTGTCAAGCAGGGCGAGGTACTGGTCACGATAGATGATCGCGATTATCAGGCCAAGGTAGCTCAGGCCGAGGCCGACATCACGGCCGAACAGGCCCACATCCGTCGCCTTCAGGCCATGAAAATATCCCAACAGGCGCGCGTGGAAGCGGCCAGAGCCAACATAACCGCATCGAAAGCACGGCAAGAACAAACCAAAAAGGATTTAAAGCGCTTTACCAACCTGATCAACCGGGGCTCGGCGTCGGCCCAGTCCCTCGATAAAATTCAATCGGAATCCAAACAAACCACTGCTGAATTAAGGGCGATGCATTCGACGCTGGAAGCGGAACAAAATCAGCTTGCCACGCTTGATATTGAAATTGCCGAAACCGAAGCGCGCCTGAAAAATGCCCAGGCGCAATTGAGGCTGGCTGAAATAGAACGCGAACACACCAAGGTGCGCGCGCCGGTCGACGGCATCATCGGCAAGCGCGGCGTGCAGCTCGGCCAATTGGTTCGCCCCGGGGTTACGCTGGCTTATCTGATAGAAAACCATAAAATCTGGGTCGAAGCCAATTTCAAGGAAACCCAGTTGGAACACATGCGCGCGGGACAAGCCGTATCGATCAAGGTCGATGCCTATCCCGAACTTGAACTGCACGGCAAGGTCGACAGCTTTGCGCCGGCCAGCGGTTCGGAATTCAGCATCCTGCCGGCCGAAAACGCCACGGGCAATTTCACTAAAATCGTGCGCCGGGTACCGGTCAAGATTGTCTTCGACGGCGGCCAGGACATCAGCCTGTTAAAGCCGGGCCTGTCGGTCGAAGCCCGGGTTAAAGTACGTTAAGACATGGCGGCGGACGTACAAAACCGGCCGGAGGAAACCCCGCTGACCCTGGCGCAGTGGATCGGATTTTTTAGCATGAGTATCGGCGTTTTCATGGCTGTGCTGGACATTCAGATTGTCGCCAGCTCGCTGAAGGAAATACAGGCGGGACTGTCCGCCACGCAGGATGAAATCGCCTGGGTGCAGACCTCTTACCTGATCGCCGAAGTCATTATCATCCCTTTGTCCGGCTGGCTGGCGCGGGTATTCTCGACGCGCTATCTGTATGCCATCTCGGCCGGCGGCTTCACGCTGGCCAGCCTGCTCTGCGCATTCGCCTGGAATCTGCCGTCCATGGTCATCTTCCGCCTGATACAGGGATTTCTCGGCGGCGCGATGATTCCTGTCACGTTCACGGTCATCTTCATCATGTTCCCGCCGCGCCTGCAGCCGGCCATGACCATCGTACTGGGCCTGATCGTGACGATCGCGCCTACCGTCGGCCCGATTCTGGGCGGCTACCTGACCGAGACCTACAGTTGGCAAGCGCTGTTTTTGATCAACGTGGTGCCGGGCATGCTGGTCTGCATTCTGGTCTGGCTGAACGTTGATATCGATCGGCCCGAATGGCATCTGCTGCAGAAAATCGACTTTATCGGCATCGCCCTGATCGCGATTTTCCTGGGCTGCATGCAGTTTGTCCTGGAAGAAGGCGTGCGCCATCAGTGGTTTGAGGACAATCTGATCATGGCGTTGACCCTCGTTGCCGTGGTCAGCGGCATCGCCATGCTGATCTGGGAGTTAAAAACACCGCATCCGATTATCGACCTGCACGCCTTCCGCAATGTCAACTTTGCCGTAGGCTGCCTGTACAGCTTCGTGCTGGGCATCGGGCTTTATACGATTACTTATCTGGTGCCGATTTACCTGGGCAGCGTCAAAGGCCTGAACAGCCTGCAGATCGGCTATTACCTGATGGTGGTCGGCTTGTTCCAGTTGCTGTCGGCGTTTATCGCAGGCCCCCTGGAGAAGAAAATGGATTTGCGCTGGATGCTGTGCCTGGGCTTTGGCCTGTTCGCGCTGGGCTGCTGGATGAATGCCGGCTTGACGGCCGAATCGGGCTACTGGGAATTCTTCTGGCCGCAGGCCATTCGCGGCACGGCGCTGATGCTATGCTTTCTGCCCATCAACACGCTGGCACTGGGCTTGCTGCCGGTCGAGGAAGTCAAAAACGCCAGCGGCCTGTACAACCTGATGCGGAATCTGGGCGGTGCGATCGGCCTGGCCGTGGCCAATACCCTGATCATTTATTTAACGAAAAGCCATTATGCGACCCTGCGCGAAGCGATGACAGCCACGCACTACCAGGGACAGGAGTTGCTGGAAGGTCTCTCCGAATCGATGCGCCAACTGAATCTGGCCGAACCCTCGGCGGCGGCATTAAAGCAGATCACCGCCCTGGCCTGGCGCGAGGCGGAAGTCATGACCTTCAACACGCTGTTCGAGATTATCGCCGTTATTTTTCTTGGCTCGCTGATCATCGCGCCATTCCTGAAAAAAGTGGACAGCGAGAAAGTCGGCACGATACAAATGGAATGATCCATTGAATCTGCAGCGGGACGGGGCTGCAAACCCCGTCCCGCTTGGAGCAATTTTAAAATCATCTTAAGTTCTTATACTGTAGAATCATTCATTTTTTCTCGACTATTATGACCGCCAGTCCATCCATACCGCGCCTCGCATTGACGCCGGGCGAACCCGCCGGCATCGGCCCCGATCTCTGCGTCCAACTCGCCCAGCAGGATTTGCCCTGCGAAATCGTCGCCATCGCCAGCCCTGACTTACTGGAACAGCGCGCCAGACAATTGGGCCTGACAGTCAGGATCAAAACGTTCGACAGCACGCTGCCGCCCAGCCCCCAGCAGGCCGGCAGCCTGACCGTGCTGCCCGTTGAGTTGGCGGAACCGGCCCAGTGCGGTCGGTTAAACCCGGCCAACAGCCGCTATGTGCTGAAAACCATCACGAAAGCGACCAAAGGCTGCCTGGAGGGTTTGTTTGACGCCCTGGTGACGGGCCCCGTGCACAAAGGCATCATCAATGACGCCGGCTTCCCTTTCAGCGGCCATACCGAATACATCGCCAACCTGACCGGCGGCCATCCGGTCATGATGCTGGCCACGCCCGGCCTGCGCGTGGCGCTGGTGACGACGCACCTGCCCTTGTCGGTGGTCAGCTCGGCCATCACCCATTCGCGGTTAAGAGCCGTGCTGCGCATACTGGACCAGGATCTGCGTTCGCGCTTCAAACTGGACAATCCCCGCATCCTGGTCTGCGGCCTGAATCCGCATGCCGGCGAGAACGGCCATCTCGGCCGCGAGGAAATCGACATCATCGAGCCGGTGCTCGACAACCTGCGCAAGCAGGGCATGAACCTTCAGGGGCCGCTGCCGGCCGACACCTTGTTCACGCCGAAATACCTGGCGACGGCTGACGCCGTGCTGGCCATGTATCACGACCAGGGCCTGCCCGTGCTCAAACACATGGGCTTCGGCCAGGCCGTCAACATTACGCTGGGCCTGCCGATCATCCGCACCTCGGTGGACCACGGCACGGCCCTGGATCTGGCCGGCACCGGCAAGGCCGAAATCGGCAGCCTGCACAGCGCCATACAAACCGCATTACTCATGGCAACCAACACGACTCGATAACATGGCCCACATACCACGCAAGCGCTTCGGTCAGAACTTTCTGCATGACCACCGGATTATCTATAACATTATCGCCAGCATCCAGGCCAGGCCCGGTGAGCACTGGGTCGAGATCGGCCCGGGCCAGGGCGCATTGACCGAGCCGTTGCTGAAAGAAGGCGTGCATCTCGATGTGGTCGAACTCGACCGGGACCTGGTCGCGCTGCTCAGGGAAAAATTCAAGCAACACGATCGCCTGCGCATACACAGCGCCGACGCCCTGAAGTTTGATTTCGCATCGCTGGCCGAAGACGGCCGGAAACTGCGCGTGATCGGCAACCTGCCCTATAACATTTCCACGCCGCTGATGTTCCATCTGCTGGACAATGCCGCCTGCATACAGGACATGCATTTCATGCTGCAGAAGGAAGTCGTCGACCGGATCTGCGCCGCGCCCGGCAGCAAAAAATACGGCAGGCTCAGCGTCATGATGCAGTATTACTGCGCGACAGAGCTTTTGTTTGATGTCCCGCCCGAAAGCTTCGATCCGCCGCCTAAGGTCATGTCGGCCATCGTGCGCTTGATTCCACACCCGCAACCGCCTGTTCAGGTCAGAGATGTCGCCAAACTCAACAAAGTCGTCACGCAGGCTTTCTCGCAGCGGCGCAAGACTTTGCGCAATTCCCTGAAAACATTGATTGCCGAGCAGGATATCGAAGCCTTGAACATAGACCCGACGCTACGGGCCGAAATGATTGCATTGAGCGATTTTGCCAAACTGAGCAATCTGTTACAGAACGACGCAGTATGATCTGCAACAATCCGTCATGCGGCAATATGCCACATTTAATTAACAATTACTTATTGCTAATATGTACTCAATTCTTGAGATGCAATCTCTTTTTGAGACTTTAGAATTAATCCTCCTCTTAAATGCGGCTTCTTAGTCGCATTTTTTTTTGTCTGATTTATTCATCCTCCCCTGCTGAGCGTCAAATAAATCCATCCCGGATTACAAAATACCATTAAAATTGGCTTAATTTTTGTCCGGAAAAAACACCTTCAAAAGTTAATACCTCCGGATCAGGCATAAACCACGGATTGCAGCTACACTCTACAATCTGGCTTTTATTAGTATTTTCCAACGCATTAAACACTGATACCGTGAAAAAAAACCCATTAAATAACACGGAGTTCCATGTTGTGGGCATGGGCGCTTCGGCTGGCGGCCTGGAAGCGCTGCAACAGTTTTTCGATGCCATGCCTCCCGATGCGGGGCTTGCCTTTGTCGTAGTCGTGCACCTGGATCCAAGCCACAACAGCCTGATGTCTGAACTGCTGCAAAAACACACGACGATGCAGGTCGCCCAGATTACAGACGGCATGCCGGTTGAACCGAACAGGGTCTACGTTATCCCGCCCGATAAAAGCCTGACTATTTCCGCTAAAAAGCTGTTTCTGGCGGAACGGGAATTCCCGCGTTACAGCCATTTACCCATCGATCTTTTCTTCCGATCGCTCGCTCAGGATCAGGGCGACAAAGCTATCGGCATCATTCTATCCGGCACCGGCTCCGATGGCAGTCTGGGGGTGACCGAAATAAAGGCCTCGAACGGGCTGGTGATAGTGCA
This sequence comes from Methylobacter sp. BBA5.1, assembly GCF_000746145.1. Classification (NCBI taxonomy): domain Bacteria; kingdom Pseudomonadati; phylum Pseudomonadota; class Gammaproteobacteria; order Methylococcales; family Methylococcaceae; genus Methylobacter; species Methylobacter sp. BBA5.1. Next base: position 196,268 of record NZ_JQKS01000005.1, on the reverse strand, counting down.
GAATGAAGCATCCGCCCAATACAACGGCATGCCGAAAAATGCCATAAACACCGGCACGGGTGATTTTATATTGCCGCCCGGCGAGATGCCCATGCATCTGGTTCAATATACCCAGTTTCCCGGAAGCGCCAGGACACACGTTATTCAGCAACAGGAAAACACTGACGGTTTTTTGCAAAAAATATTTTTTCTGATCCGCGATCAGACCGGCCACGATTTTTCGCTGTATAAGAAAAACACCATTTTCCGGCGCATCGAACGGCGCATGCAATTGCATCAAATTACCCATATCGCCGATTACGTGGCTTTTTTGCATACCAGTGAGCAGGAAGTTATATCGCTGACCAGGGAATTGTTCATTGGCGTGACCAGTTTTTTCAGGGATCCCGAGGCCTATGACACGCTCCTGACCAGGATTCTGCCGGAGTTTCTTCAGCAAAAGCATCATGCTTATACATTGCGCATCTGGGTTCCCGGCTGCAGCACGGGGGAAGAGGCCTATTCACTTGCCATCATCATTCAAGAATGCCTGGACACCTTAAAGCACCATCTCAATGTGCAGATTTTCGGCACCGATATTAATGAATCCGCGATTGAAACGGCCAGGCGCGGACTTTACCCGCCCGGTATCACCGCCGATGTGAGTCCGGAGCGCCTCAAACGTTTCTTTATCAAGGAAGGCGATAGCTACAGAATCCAAAAATCCATCCGGGAAATGCTGGTCTTTGCCGCCCAGAACGTCCATAGTGACCCGCCTTTTACCAGGCTGGATATCATCAGTTGCCGGAATCTGTTGATTTATTTCAAGCCGGAATTGCAAAAAAAAATACTACGGACATTTCATTACAGCTTAAAAGAAGACGGTATTATGTTTCTGGGCCCTTCGGAAACAACCGGGCAATCCGATCATTTTTTCACTGTGCTGGATAAAAAATGGAAAATCTTTCGTCGTGTTCAGTCAACCGACACCCTGCCCCGGGCCTTGCCTCCCCGGGGAGCGGCGGCGCCTGTCGTCACCGATGAGTCTGAAAAAATGCCCAGTGTCGTTCAAAAAGCGGAAGAATTGAGCATCATCCAATTGGTTGAAGCCATTCTCAGGCATAGTTCAGTGCCTCCCTGCGCGATCATCGACCACCATAACAATCTCATCTACGTCCATGGCAAACTGGGCAAATATCTGGAGCCCGCGCAAGGAAAAATCAGCGTCAATATCATGGAAATGGCGCGCCACGGATTAAAAGCCGACCTGCTCTCGGCAATTCACCGGGCGGCCCATACCCGCCAGAAAGTGCGGAAAAAAACCCGCCTTCTCCAGCAGGACCTCGGCCACGTCGGTGTGGATATCACTGTCAGCCCCATTCTGGAACATGCTTCCGTTCCGGGCCTGATGATGGTGACGTTTGAAGATGCACGGCCGGAAGCGCCGTTGAAACAGAAAAATACGCCGTCCCCACCGACCACGAAAAAAGCGATCGAGAGCCTGCGGCAGCAATTGCATTTCACCAAGGAACACCTGCAAACGACGATAGAAGAGTTGGAAACCTCCAATGAAGAACTCCAATCCGCTAACGAGGAATTGCAAAGCACCAATGAGGAACTGGAAACCTCGAAAGAAGAACTGCAATCATTGAATGAAGAGACCGTGACGGTCAATGCGGAACTGCAAAGCCGGATCGATGAATTGCAGTCCGCCAACGATGATATGAAAAACCTGTTTGACAGCACCCAGATCGCCACGCTTTTTCTGGACACCCGGCTCCGTATCCGCCGTTTTACCCCTAAAGTGAGAGAGCTCATCAATCTGGAAGCAACCGATACCGGGCGTCCGATTGCTCATTTCTCCTCATCGCTACAAAATCCGAATTTAACGGCCCTTGCCGGTGAAGTTTTGAAAACGCTCGATAAGCATGAATCGGAAATCTATGATGACCGGGGCCGCTGCTTTTATACCCGCATCCTGCCCTACCGCACCACTAACAATATCATCGATGGCGTCGTCATCACCTTTGAAGACATCACGCTTAGGAAAGAGGCCGAACAGGCCCTCATAAACAATGAAAGGCACTATAAGCGCATGATCGAATTCTGCCCCGTGCCAATGTGGGAAATCGATTTTTCCGCCATAAACCTTGCCTTGCAGGAACTTCGGCATCAAGGCGTCACAGATCTCGAGGCCTACCTGCATAAGCATCCGCGCAAGCTGGAAGAACTGTTAAAAAAGGTGCATATTTGCCACATCAATAATGCGGCCATGCTATTATTCAAAGCAGATGACAAGGAAAAGCTGGCATTAAATATCCAGGCATTACTAACCCGGCACGGGCCCCAACCCTTTATAGCGCAAATACAGGCCATCTGGGATCGGAAGGACAAAATCAGCTTTGAATGCCATTGCGAAGACCTGCAGGGGAAGCCATTGATTTTAAACTTTGAATGGGTGGTTCCTCGCGATGAAGGACACTTAAACTACGACAACGTGATTGTGGTGCTGCCGCGGTTGCGTTAAGGATTGGGTCGCAAATAATGTTCCTGTTTAAACATAGGATATGCCGGCGGCAGGAGGCGCATCATTCGCGAGCGATGCGCTTCACTGCGCCGCCTGGAGCGCCTGCTTTTGGCCGGCACATCCTGTGCAGGATTATAATTTCAGGCAGTCATTTTTAGCCAAATTCTAACAAAAACTATCGACGCACTAAGCTTGACCTCCATGATAAGCAAACCGGATAAATTCTACGCACTCAGGAAGCGGGCCGAAGAATTATTAGTCGCGCCTCATTCATCGTCTGCTTCTTATTCCCTGGCTGAATTCCGCGACCTGCTGCATGAACTCGACATGCATCGCATCGAATTGGAATTACAAAACGATGAACTGCTTAAAGCTCAAAGGCAACTCCAGGACACCAACCAGGAATATCTTGATTTTTATAACTTTTCCCCGGTCGGTTACCTCACTCTAGACAGTAATGGTATCATTCTTAAAGCCAGCATGACGGCGGCCGGCATGTTCGGCAGCGACAAACAGGCCATTATTACCAAACCCTTTTCTGATTTTGTGCTGGATGCCGATCAGGATGTCTTATATTTCTATCGTCAAGCCCTGTTAAACCATAAACGCGCGCAAAGCTGCGAATTACGCTTGCGCAGGAGCAACGGCCAGTATTTATGGGTCAAACTGGACGGCCTGTTTCAAACAGCCCCGGAAGGGCATGATTTCAGGCTGGCGCTCACTGGCATCAATCATTTAAAGGAAACGGAAGCCCTGTTGAGCAAAAGCGAAGCGAATTTACGCGCCATTTTCGATAACGTACTCGACGGCATTATCAAGATTGACGAACAGGGCCTGATCGAATCGACCAATACCGCCATTGAGCATATTTTCGGCTTTTCCACTGAGGAATTGTCCGGAACCGCCATCAGCAAATTAATACCCAAACTCGATTGGCGGGCATATAAAAGCCGGCTGTCCCACTGCCAGGACGGCGGCAAAAGCCGGTTCAGCGGCCTAAGATGCGAACTGGAGGGCTTGAAAAAAGACGGGGCGTGGTTTCCTGTCGATCTTGGCATCAGTGAAATCAGCAACGATCAGCCCAGCTGCTTTATTATCACGGTCCACGACATAACCGAACGCAAGCAAACGGAGATCGCCCTTCAGCAGGCGGATTGCCGGAAAAACGAATTTTTGGCCATGTTGGGACACGAACTTCGAAATCCATTGGCGCCCATCCGCAATGCCGTACAAGTCTTGAAAACCCAGAGCTCAACCAGCCCAACCCTGGACTGGTGCCTCAAAGTGATTGACCGGCAAGTCGGCCATATGGCGCTGCTGCTCGATGACTTGCTGGATGTCGCGCGCATCATGCAGGACAAAATCACGCTTAAAATTGATCATGTTGACTTCAACGAGATTATCGATAGCGCCATAGAGACCAGCTATCCAATGATTCAATTGCGCCAACAGGAACTGCTCACGTCGCGTCCCGACACACCGATGTGGGTCGAAGGCGACCGCGTCCGCTTGACCCAGGCGCTGTCCAACCTGCTGAACAACGCCGCCAAATACACCGATATAGGCGGCAAGATCATGCTGACGATAACGCAGGAAGCAGAGGACCTGGTCATTCAAGTGCAGGATAACGGGGCCGGTATCGCGCCGGAGATACTGCCTCACATTTTTGACCTATTCACCCAGGCCGATTCGTCCCTGGCCCGCTCCCAAGGCGGCCTGGGCATTGGGCTTACGCTGACGCGCAGGCTGGTCGAAATGCATGGCGGAACGATCAGCGCCTCCAGCGCGGGCAATCAGCAAGGCAGCGAATTCACACTGCGCCTGCCGCTATTCAATGCGCCTTCCATTCCCCAACCCGAGCCATCAGAACCCGTTCCGGCAGCGGCCAAACTGCGTATTCTGCTGGTGGACGACAACGCCGATGTCGCCGAAAGCCTTGCCCTGCTGCTGGAAATACAAGGGCACGAGCTCGATACCGCCGATTGCGGATTGAAGGCAATAGAGATGGCACAGACTTTCCGGCCCCAGGTTGTCCTGCTGGACATCGGCCTTCCCGATATCAATGGCTACGAGGTTGCCAAACGGTTGCGCAAGCTGCCTGAAACGCGGCGGGCGTTCCTGATCGCCATCAGCGGCTATGGCCAGCCTGAAGACCTTGAACAATCAAAATCCGCCGGCTTCGACCATCATTTGCTCAAACCCGTGCATCCGTTGAAGCTGTCCAGTTTGCTGACTTCTGTAGAGGCTGAAATGGACGCTGTTGTCCGTTAGCGCGGGGTTATTTCATTTTTGTTAACAGGACCTCGATAATCGCCTTTTTTACTTGATATGGACAATCGCCGATCCTGTGACTTTTGCCTGTATCGATAACGCATCGGTACCGGAAGATTCGCGATGGTGCCCTAACGGACCGGGCTTTTCCGGCTTCACCCGACCGGAAACATCAAGTAAATGTCATGCATTTTTGAAATATGGTTAAATACCAGAACTGAACAGCGGCTGACAGCTTCGTCATATTTTGCGAAATGCGGCAGAACGCAGCCCACAACAGAGACACCTTATGTCCAGCTTACAAACGAAACCGGCGCGATGACCTTAAGCATTAAACCGGCATTCGAATTCCCAGACTCCATTCGACAGTCAATCCATAGCATTTGCGTTGGGACAGCTTAGGCCAATTTCCATCATGCTCGATCACTCGTCATTTTTTATAAGGCATACATTATGGCTACCCAACTTGAAATTCTACTGGACAAAATTAAAGACCTGGAAAATGAACTGGTTGAGGAATTACAAAAACAACAGGAAGAATTTTCATACGAAATCAGAAAACGTCGCGTTTATTTTGAAAAAAATGTCATTATCCGGCACAAGGAATATGCCAAACGCTTGCTCAGCTATATAAGCGATGCCCCGCTTAAACACATCCTCAGCGCGCCCCTGATCTGGAGCTGCATCATCCCGGTAATACTGCTGGATGTGACCGTCAGCATCTACCATTGGGTGTGTTTTCCTCTATATGGCATCCCGAAAGTTAAACGGCAAGACTATATCGTCTTTGACAGGCAATACCTCAACTATTTGAATATGGTGGAAAAAATCAATTGCGCCTACTGCAGTTACGTTAACGGACTGTTTGCCTATTTGCAGGAAATAGCCGCACGCACTGAACAGTTCTGGTGCCCTATTAAACACGCCCGGCGCATCAAAAGCCTGCACAGCCGTTACCAGAAGTTCATCAGTTATGGCAGCGCCGAAAAATATCGGGCTGAAATCGAAGCCATCCGACATGATTTTAAGGATTTGCAGTAAACTCAAGCTGTCCCGTCGAGTTCACGCATGGGAAGCATACTCACCTCAAACTGCGACAATCTGACACGCGACAATCCGTCACATTTTATCCTTTAGCGTTTATCGCTAATATAAGCCCAATTCTTGAGATGCGATCTCTTTTTAGAGACTTTAGAATTACTCCTTCTTAATGCGGCCGACAAGCCGCATTTTTTTTGCCTGTTTTATAAACGATGCCCCGGCGCGAAACACCGCCCGCCTGCCATACCCGACTTCAAAACACCACTATCATTGCCCATGATAGCCAGTCCGCAAGCGTACGGACAAATTCCGTCGCACGGCCCTGTACTTGCGCTTCGCCTACGAATAAGGATATCCTGATCAATACTGATCGACCGCTCTCTGTAACCAGTCCTGAGCGTCGCTGTTACAGCGCGTGGCAACACAGATTAAATTGCTTATCACCTCTACAAAATATTTTGGTATTTTCTCTGGCATTGTTAATAATATCCGCTGTTTTCTTGTAACGTCCCAACAAGCATTGAGGTAACACCATGACAACAGTAGCAGACCCCATTATTGGTAGCTGGTATAAAGACGTCGAGAACAATCTGATGTTTAAGGTAGTTGCCATTGAGGAAAGCGACGATTCGATTGAGGTCCAATACTACAATGGCGATATCGGCGAATATGACCATGACAGCTGGTATAGCTCAACCTTCGATTATATCGAAGACCCTGAGGACTGGAGCGCGCCTTTCGATGATCTCGAGAACGATGACCTGGGTTATTCGGATCCCGACGATCACCGACGCAACCCTGACGGTATGGATATTGACGATTATCTGGATTAATTAGGAATTATCATATGAAAATGAGTCCCCGGGAATTTCTGGACTGGCAATCGAAAAGCATCACCCTGCTGGCAATGTCCGGTGCGGGAAAAACCACATTAGCCAATAAGTTGCCGAAGTCCAAATGGTTCCACTATTCCGGCGACTATCGGATAGGCACAAAATATCTGGAAGAGCCGATTCTTGATAATATCAAGCGCCAGGCCATGAATGTGCCGTTTCTGCGCGAGTTGCTGCTGTCCGATTCCATTTATATCTGCAACAAGATAACCGTGGATAATCTCGCGCCGGTATCGACTTTTCTCGGCAAGCTCGGCAATCCCGAACAGGGCGGATTATCCCTGCGGGAATTCAAGCGCCGGCAAAAGCTGCATCATCAGGCTGAAATCGCCGCCATGAAAGACGTGCCTGAATTTATCCACAAGGCCGAGGACATCTACGGTTATAAAAACTTTATCAATGACGCCGGGGGCAGCGTTTGCGAACTGGACAGCCAGGAAGTACTCGAAACCCTGGCCAGGCATACCTTGATCGTTTACATCAAAATCCCGCCGGCCATGGAACAAACTATTATTGAACGGGCCAAAACCGATCCCAAGCCGCTCTATTATCGGGAAGCATTTCTGGACGAAAAACTGTCCGAGTTCATGTCGCTGAAAGGCTACTCCGATCCCAACATTATACCGCCGGATGAATTTGTCACCTGGGTTTTCCCGGAACTGTTCAAGTCCCGGTTGCCCCGCTACGAAGCTATTGCCGAACAGTATGGCTATACCGTGGATGCGCGTGATGTCGCCGAAGTGAAAAACGAAGACGACTTCATCCGGCTGATTGCCGATGCGATTGCCAAACAGCAATCCAATTAATGAAGAAAAATTATGCCATTAGTCGCCCATTCTGACTTACCGACTTTCCAGCGTCTTCGCGAAGAAGGCGAGGAAATCCTGGCGCCGGATCGCGCCAGCCAGCAGGACATCCGGGAAATGCATATCGGCCTGCTCAATATGATGCCGGACGCCGCGCTGGAAGCCACTGAACGGCAGTTTTTCCGGCTGGTCGGCGCCTGCAATCAAATCACGCAATTCCATGTCCATCCTTTTACCATCGACGGCCTGCCGAGAGGTCCCGAGGCGCAGGCCCATATCGACAAATACTACGAACCGTTTGAAAAAATCAAGCAGGACGGCCTCGATGCACTGATTATCAGCGGCGCTAACGTCAGCCATCCGAGATTGCCCGAAGAAGACTTCTGGCAACCGCTGACGGAAGTTTTTTCCTGGGCCAAGGAAAACGTGACCTCGGTGCTTTGCTCCTGTCTCGCCACCCATGCCCTGATTCAATACTGTTACGGCATCGAACGCACGCGCCTGCCGGCAAAACGCTGGGGCGTCTTTGCCCATAAGGTCACGGACCGCAAACATCCCCTGGTGGCGGAAATCAATACGCGCTTCGACGTGCCCCATTCCCGCTTCAATGAAATATTCCAAAGCGACATGGAACGGCACGGACTCAAGGTCCTGGTCGTCAGCGAGGAAGCGGGCGCGCACCTGGCCGTCAGCCCGGACGGCTTTCGCATTGTTTACTTCCAGGGACATCCCGAATACGACGACATCAGCCTGCTAAAAGAATACAAGCGGGAAGTCATGCGTTTTTACCGGGCCGAAATCGATGAATACCCGCCCTTTCCCGAAAACTATTTCAATACTTACACCCGGCAGGTGTTTACCGATTATGAACAGCACGTCAGGTCCGCCAGAAAAGCCGGCCGGACACTGGATGTCTTTCCTGAAGCCCTGGTTCTGGAGCATATCGATAATACCTGGCGCGATACGGCCAAGGCCGTGTTCAATAACTGGCTCGGGAAAATCTATCAACTGACCAACCAGGACAGGCGCCTGCCCTTTATGGACGGCATCGACCCTGGGAACCCTTTGGGCCTGTAGATGCATGAGGAATTTTTACAGCAAGCCATCGATCTGGCCGTCAACAACGCCATCACCGGCCAGGGCGGCCCTTATGGCGCGGTCGTGGTTAAAGACGATCAGGTCATTGCCGCCAGCGCCAACGGCGTCACCCGCACGATGGACCCTACGGCACACGCGGAAATCATGGCCATCCGCATGGCCTGCGAGAAACTGAATGATTTTCAGCTGCGCGGCTGCATCCTGTATACCAGTTGCGAGCCCTGCCCCATGTGTCTAGGCGCCATTTACTGGGCCAGAATGGAAAAAGTCTATTTCGGCTGTACGCGCCAAGAAGCCGCCGCCGCCAATTTTGACGACAGCTTTATCTATGACCAGATTGCCGTGCCGCCGTCTGAACGCAGCATTGCCATGCTGCATTTAAACCTGCCCACCGCCCGGCAGCCGTTTGACATCTGGATGACCAGCAATCTCAAGGTGCCTTATTAAGGCTTTGCTCGTCAATAATGTCCCTGTTTAAACATAGAATGTGCCGACGCCAGGAGGCGCACTTGTGCCCTTTAGGGTATCGTTCGCGAGCGATGCGCTTCACTGTGCCGCCTGAAGCGCCTGCTTCTGAACGGCACATCCCATGCGGGAGGCTAATTTCAGGAAGTCATTTTTAGCCAAATCCTAAGCGCCGGGTCGTAAAGCTTCGATGGCCGATCAGGCGGCCCGCCGGCCGCCCGTCCTGTCCGTTCTTTATTGCTCGGCCACTTTGATCAGCCAGCCGGTCTGGTCGTCGCAGCCCAGCACCGCCTTTACGTGCGCATTGATTCTGACGTAATTGCCATTAAACGCCGCGGGCAGTTTGGCTCTGATGCGATGAAAGCTGGAGTTGCTTTCGACGGTAAACGGAATTTCCTGGTTCTTGGCCGTCAGTTTAAGCGTATTAGGGTCTGACCACGGCGATATCATAAACGACAATTCCGACTCAGGCGCGACTTCAACCCGCTCAGGCGCTTTATAGATAGGGAGATTAAAATTCATGAACTTGGGTTTTTTACAGATCACTTCTGTTTCGCCCTCGCTGCTGTAAGCGAGCGCCGCGCCGTTAAAAAGAACCGCGGCCATGAACAACGCGGCGTTTAATAATTTATTTATCTTCATATATCTTCCTCAACAGGGGGCATTGTTTGTATAGTAATCACCCGCCTTCACTTTAATTATTTTTTTATTGAAATTCAACTGGATTGCGTATTTTGCCGGTCGGTTCCGGCGACTATGTTATGCCAGTTTACCGGCAGTTGTGCTATCGCCCTCATGCCTATTTATCGCTGATCGACGATTTGAAATAATGCAGGATGCCGCCTTTATCCTTCGCACAAACGCGATGATGTTTAGTACAATAGCGGCCATCCAACCAACACATTATTAGCAAGAGAACATCACATTGAGCGAACAAAATCAAGACAGCTTGAATTATAAAAGCGCCGGCGTCGATATTGAGGCCGGCAATGCATTAGTTGAACGCATCAAGCCTATTGCCGCCAGAACCCGCACGGCGGGCGTAATGGCGGGTCTGGGCGGATTCGGCTCGATGTTCGAACTGCCGCTGGACCGTTATAAAAACCCGATCCTGGTTTCCGGCACCGACGGCGTCGGCACCAAGCTGAAGCTGGCCATCGAGTCCGGCATCCATAACACGGTCGGCATCGACCTGGTGGCCATGTGCGTCAACGACATTATCGTCCAGGGCGCGGAGCCCCTGTTCTTCCTCGATTATTTCGCGACCGGCAAACTCGATGTGGACAGCGCCGCCGCGGTCATTGAAGGCATCGGCAAGGGCTGCGAACTGGCCGGCGCGGCGCTGGTCGGCGGCGAAACGGCTGAAATGCCCGGCATGTATGCCGACGGCGAATACGACCTGGCCGGCTTTTGCGTCGGCATCGTCGAGAAAAGCAAGGTGCTGGACGGCAGCAAGGTCAAAGCCGGCGACAAACTGATCGGCATCGCCTCGTCCGGCCCGCACTCCAACGGCTATTCGCTGATCCGCAAAATCATCGAACACAGCCAAGCCTCGCTGACCGATGATTTCCATGGCATTCCGCTAGGCGCCGCCTTGCTGGAACCGACGCGCATCTATGTCAAATCGCTGCTGGCGCTGCTGGACAAGATTGATGTCCATGCGCTCGCGCACATTACCGGCGGCGGCCTGACCGAAAACCTGCCGCGCGTACTGCCGGAAGGAATAAATGCGCGGATCGACCTGTCCGCCTGGCAGTTTCCGGACATCTTCCAATGGCTGCAGCGCCAGGGCAATGTCTCGCAAGCCGATATGCTGACCACTTTCAACTGCGGCATCGGCATGATCGTCTGCGTCGCCGCCGAGGATGAACAAGCCACGCTGGAAACGCTGGCGAGCCTGGGCGAAACCGTGTTCGCCGTCGGCGAACTGGTGCCGGCCGAGGGCAAACCTGCAGTGGTCTATCGCTAAGATTGCGGAGGGCGGCAGCCGGCCGCCCTGTCCAAAAACCCGATTATCGCGGTTCCTGAAAAGCCGGATTCACTTGCGTCCTGCGGGAATTCGGCCGGAAACACCGCTCAGCCAGCTGTAGACCCGTTTGACGACCAACCCTTCATCGTGCGGATACCGATGGCCTTCGTCCTCAATCCTGACCTGCCGATAACCGCTATTGGCCTTCGCGGCCAGGCGGCGCTCCCTGGCGCTCTTTGTTACCTCCGGCACATCCAGCGCTCCGTAGATATCCAGCATCGGCTTCTTGATCTTGCGGATGAATTCCAGCGTTTGCGCGGTTTTCATGCCGGTCTCGGGCACCGGCAGACTGATCGTGACCAGCGCCTCGATGTCGGCCGCCCCCTCGCTAAGCGCATAGGCGGCCATCAAACCACCCAAACCGTAACCGACCACGACGATGCTTTCGGCGCCGCGCTCTTTCAGGTAGTCGATACCGGCCTGAATCCGGGCCCGTGCTTCCGGAAACAGGCCGTCATATTCGCTCATTGCTGCGCCGCGTTCCCTGAGCGGCATCTGCAGCGCCAGAGTAGCCCAGTGATGCGCGGGCAAGACGGTTCTCAAGGCGTTAACCAGCGGCTTTTGGTCCGGATGGCCGCCGATATCGTGCAGAATAAGGGCCGCGCCCTTGTCATCCGCCCTTTCCGTGTCCGTATAAAGGCTCAAAAATTGCCGGCCCCGCGCTTCCAGGCGAATGGCTTCGCCCATCGTCAGCATCCGGGTTATGTCATCGGCGAAATCCGCCTCACGTTTTACATCGCCGGCAACACCGGCCTGCCCGAAAAAACACCCTGCGAACAGGATAATCCCAACGTATTTAGCTACTTTCATCGCCTTACCGTTGGCTGTAAAAAGCGCTATCCCGATAACTTTCATGCATATGCCGCAACAGCACCATGATCACCGACGCCACCGGCAAGGCCAGCAGGATGCCCAGAAAACCGAACAACTGCCCACCGGCCAAAACCGCGAAGATAACGGCCACCGGGTGCAGGCCGATCTTATCGCCGACCAGCAGCGGCGTCAGCAACATGCTTTCCAGGGACTGGCCGACCATAAACACAACAGCGACGGGAATCAGATACAGCGCATCGTGAAATTGCACCAGGGCCGCCGCACAGGCCATGACGATGCCGACGATGGCGCCCAGATACGGCACGAAGCTGATCAAGCCCGCCATCATGCCGATCAATAAAGCCAGATCCAGCCCTATGATGGACAGGCCAATGCTGTAAACAACCCCCAACCCCAGCATGACATAAAACTGGCCGCGCACAAACGCCGCCAGAACCGAGTTGACTTCGTCGGCCAGTTTGGCCGCCGTCGGCGCGATGCGGCGCGGCAGCAGATCGTAAATACCGGCGACCAGCTTGTCCCAGTCGCGCAACAGGTAAAACGTCACCACCGGGACCAGCAGTAAATTCATGAGCCATTCCGCGATCACGGCGCCTGACCGCGACAACGACCGCATGACATTCGCGGCGATGCCCCCGGCTTTCTGCCAGTGGTTTTTGAACACATCGATCAGCTCGTCGATGGCTACCGGCTTGATGTCCAGGCCTAGCTGCCGCTGCGCCCAGGGAATGACGTCCTGATTCAGCCAGGCGGCATAAGCCGGTAGATTGTTGACCAGGCGCCCGACCTGATATTCCAGCTGCGGAACCAACAGCAGCAAAACCAGAAACAAAACCAGACTCATGACCGAAAACACGACGATGACCGCGGTAATTCTCGATAAACGGTAGGTTTCGAGCTTATCGGCCAGCGGATCGCCCAGGTAAGCCAGCATCGCCGCAAAAGCAAACGGCATTAACACAGGCGCCAGTAAATAAACCAGCCAGGCGGCAAACACGATGAAGGTAAACATCAGCCATTTTTGTGAATCAGTCATCAACTACTCCGTTTATAGATCTGCTCCGGCAATCAATTACCGGCATTGTTTAATCATAGCGCTCAATCCAAGGATGAGCATGAGCAAGTATAGGCGTTCATGGCAACAATACCGAACTCATGCTCAAAGCCTATGTGTTCGGCAGCGCACAGACGTTGGCGGACAGAGATCCTAAATTTCATCTTATGCGGCAGCATCATGACATGAAATTACGCTCAGAAATACACTCAGTTTGCATTTTTCAAAGAGGGACGATAACCATGAATATCATTAAGAATAGCCAGGAATGCAGCGCCTCTTTTCCTCACCGGGCAACAATCAAAATGCATTCCACATCGATAAATCTGCCAGCACTTCATGTTACGCCTTCCCGCCCCGGATCCATCGTACCCAGGCCGCAAAATGGCCAGGATGAGGCCGTCGCCTCATGAATGCGAACGAAAACCTGTTTTACAGTTTTTGGCAGGGGGGTTACGAGGGCGCGGATCACGTCAACAGCACCGGACATCCGCTGGATATGAACGATAGCAACCAGCACAGGATGCGCGTGCGCGAGGACTATCTGCATTTGCAGCCTTTCGGTATCCGCACCATTCGCGAGAGCATCGGCTGGCGTATGGCGGAGCCGACCCCCAATCACTACGATTTCAGCTTTCTGGAGCCCTTGATCGAGGCCGCGCAGGAATTCGACCTGCAGATCCTGTGGACGCTTTGCCATTATGGCTGGCCGCGCGATATCGATATTTTCTCGGCCGGATTTATCGAGCGTTACGCCCGCTATGCAGCGGCGGCGGCGGAGTTCCTGGCCCCTTTCAGCAAGAGCGAACCTGTCTACACGCCGATCAACGAAATCTCGTTCCTGGCTTATGCCACCTGCGAGACGACCTTGATCCACCCATACGGCCCGCACCTGCGCGAGCGCAGCGTGGAATTCAAACGCCAGCTCGTGCGCGCCGCGATCGCGGGCATGGAGGCAATCTGGAAAGTCGACCCACGCGCCCGTTTTCTGCATGTGGACCCGCTCATTCATGTGATCGCGCCCGAGGGACGCCCGGAACTGGCGGAAGTGGCTGAGCATGTGCGCCTGTCGCAATACCAGGCCTGGGACATGCTGGCCGGTGCGATAGAACCGGAGCTGGGCGGCGCGTCCAAGTATCTCGACATCATCGGCGTCAACTACTACCACAGCAATCAGTGGGAGTGGGAAACCTTCAACACCCTGTTCTGGCATCTTAAGGACCCGCGCCGCAAGCCGTTCAAGGACATGCTCGCGGAAATCAACCAGCGTTACGGTCACGGCCGGCCGCTGGTCATCGCCGAAACCAGCCATGTCGGTTCCGGCCGCGGCGAGTGGATCGCCGACATTACCGAGGAAGTCATACAGGCCGCTCAGGAGGGCGTGGTCCTGCAAGGCATCTGCCTTTATCCGATACTGGACAGGCACGGCTGGGAGAATCTCGATCACTGGCATCGAAGCGGCTTATGGGATATACACCCCGATCCCCAGGGCAACCTCGTGCGCGTCATGGACAAGCGCTATGCCAAAAGCCTGGTCGAAGCCCAGTGGAGACTGGCGAAAACCCCTTATTACCAAACCTTCCAGCCCCATCAAGATCAGCCTATCTTCTATCAAAAACATTAGGAGACACCATGTCAACGATTATCGTTTTTTCTCATCTGCGCTGGAATTTTGTGTTTCAGCGCCCGCAGCAGCTCATGACCCGGCTTGCCCAACGCTATCGGATTGTCTTTCTGGAAGAACCTGTTTTCCATGACGGCAAGGCACACTGCGTGCACTACGAGGCGGCGCCGAACGTGCGGGTCGTCCAGCCGCACACGCCGATATCATCGCCCGGTTTTCATGATGACCAGCTCGCTACGATAAACAGCCTGCTGCCGGATCTGATTGATGAACTAAACATCGAGGACTATATCGCCTGGCTATATACGCCCATGGCGCTGCCTTTGATCAACCAGTTGCGGCCTAAAGCCATCGCTTATGACTGTATGGATGAATTAACGGGCTTTCTGCAAGCACCGCGCCAACTGGTACAGCGCGAGCACGCATTGCTGAAAGCGGCCAATGTCGTGTTCACGGGCGGCATCAGCCTCTACCATGCGCGGCGCGACAAGCACCCTGCCGTCTACTGTCTGCCGAGCAGCGTTGATGCCAGCCATTTTTCCCGCGCGCTCGATCGCGCCATTGCCCATCCGGATCAGCAGGACCTTGGCAGCCCGCGCCTGGGTTTTTTCGGCGTCATTGATGAACGCCTCGATCTCGGCCTGCTCGGCGCACTCGCCGACAGCCACCCCGAATGGCAAATCGTCATGGTCGGCCCGGTGGTCAAAATCCCCGAGAGCTGGTTGCCGCAACGCCCCAATATCCATTATTTCGGCCAACAGCCCTATGAGCAGCTGCCGCATTTCCTGGCCGGCTGGGATGCCTGCCTGCTGCCTTTCGCGCTGAACGACGCAACCCGTTATATCAGTCCGACCAAAACCCTGGAATACATGGCGGCGGATCTTCCCATCATCAGCACGCCAATCAAGGACGTGGAGGAACCATACGGTCACCTGGTCCATATCGCAGCGGACGCCGAGGCCTTCATAGCCGCTTGCGAGGCGGCGCTCAACGAAAGCCCGGAACGCCGCCAGGAACGACTGACGGGTTATCATGAAGTGCTGGCCTCGACATCCTGGGACCAAACCGCCGACGTTGTCGCCGGCCATCTCGAGGCGGCCTGCCTGCAGGGATTGAATGAGACCGCGCGCCTGATGCTGACAGGCTATCGCCCCTCCCGGAACGCGCCCTTGCCCCATCATTTCGACAGCGTGATTCTCGGTGCCGGGCCGACAGGGCTTGCGGCCGCTCATTACCTGCCGGAGAATACGCTGCTGGTGGAAAAAAACGACCATGTCGGCGGCTGCTGCCGCTCCATCAATGAAGCCGGCTTTACCTTCGACCATGCCGGCCACATTATGTTTTCCAACGACGACACGGTACTGGCGCTTTACGATATGCTGCTCGGCGACAACGTGCACTGGCAGGATCGGGAAGCCTGGATATACAGTAAAAACGTCTATACGCGCTATCCGTTCCAGGGCGCGCTTTACGGCCTGCCAGTCGATGTCATCAAGGAATGCATCGTCGGCGCCGTCGAGGCCCGGTTCGGCAAATCCGATACCGGTGCGGCCGATACGGCTTCCAGACAGGTTTCGTTATGCAAGCCGACTCTGCTCAACGACTGTTGCGCGGACGGCATCCAGGAAGCGACAGCGCCGCTGGCCTTCGCGCCCGGCCTGAAGCCGTCCCAGCCTGCCGCGCAAAATTTCGAGGATTTCATCTATCAAACCTGGGGCGCCGGCATCGCCAAGCATTTTGCCATTCCCTACAACCGCAAGCTCTGGGCCGTGCCGCTCAAGGAAATGGAAACCTCCTGGCTGGGCGGCCGGGTACCGCTGCCGAACCTGGAAGAAATGATCGAAGGCGCGCTGCGGCCGGTCGCCAAGCCGATGGGCCCCAATGCCCGCTTCGGCTATCCGTTGCGCGGCGGTTTCCAGGCGCTCATGGAAGGCTTTCTGCCGCATATTAAAGGCAAAATCCTGTTGAATACCGAAGCCGTCGCGGTATCGCCCGCGCGCAAGACCGTGACTTTCGGCAATGGCCGCACCGTCATCTATGACCAACTGATCAGCACCCTGCCGCTGCCCCTGCTGATCCGCGCCATCGGCGATGAAGCGCCCGGCCCCGTCAAAGCCGCCGCGGAACGCCTGCGCCATGTCTCGGTCCGTTGCGTCAACTTGGGGATAGGCCGCGAAGCGCTGACCGAGAAGCACTGGATCTATTATCCCGAGGAGACGGTATTCCACCGCATTTTCGTTCAGGGTAACGCCAGTCCTCACTGCAACCCCGCGGGCGGCTTCGGGCTCACCTGCGAGATCACCTATTCACCCGACAAACCCCTGCCCTGCGATGGCGACGAACTGATCAGGCGCTGCATCGCGGATTGCATGGCCGTGAGCATGATACGGCACGATGATCCGGTCATCGTCGCCAACCAGGTGGACATTCCTTATGGCTATGTCGTTTACGATCATGCCCGGACCGAAGCCGTGGCCATTATCCGGGAATGGCTGGCGCAACACGATATTCTGCTGGCGGGGCGGTACAGTGAATGGGAATACTACAATTCCGACCATGCCTTTCTGGCCGGCAAACGCGCGGCGGAAGCGGTACAGAAAAAACGCCTCGCCTCGGCACCGTTACGAAAAAGAATGCCCGCCGGCGATTCGGTCATGCGCGAGCGGCACTTGTGATGATCAATAGATTTTGAGTAGATGTCGGGTTACGCTATCGCTAACCCGACCTACGCGTCTATATAGTATGGGATGGATCAAGCTAGACTTTTTTATTGATGATGACTTTATCGTCAATAATGAGTTCGGAAATGCCTCCCAGATTCACATTGACGGTGCAGGACGCCGCTTTAAAGCCGTCCTTGTTTTCGCCGACCCACTTCAAGGTAATATAAGTCTCTTTATCGCTTTTTGTTTCAGAGGGGAAAAATACCTGTTCGCCCGTATGCTGCTTTATCGCCGCCGGGCATTTGTTGTTGGCCATCGACTGCATGGAGGCATAGACTCTGATCTGTGACGATTGCTCCATTTGCTCCGGAGACTGGCTCTTGTTTGTACCTACCATGATGAAGCCTATGACAAAAAAGGCCACCACGCCTATTATCAATTTAGTTGTTTCACTCATTTGCGTTCTCTTCCTGTTTTATAGTTATTACGCCGTGCTACCGGCGCCATGAAGTATTACCCTTCGGATTCTATGCGAATTATTTATCCTCAGCAATGAAAGATATCCGTGGCCTAAAAACCTTTTAAAATTCAATCCCCTGCTCGGCTTTGATGCCTTGTTCGTAAGCGTGCTTGATTTTGGTCATTTCGGTGACGGTATCGGCACAGGCGATGACTTCAGGCGGCGCGTTGCGGCCGGTCAGGATCAAATGCATCCAGGACGGCTTTTGCTGGCGGATGAAATCGGCGATCTCCTGCCCCGAAATCCAGTGATAACCGCAGCAATAATTGATTTCATCGAGCAAAACCAGATCGAACTCGCCGGAAGCCATTTTCTGCTTGCTGAACTCCCATATCGCCCGGCTGGTCTTGATGTCCTGCTCCGGATTCTTGGTGTCCCAGGTAAAGCCGTCGCCCAGGGCATGCCATTCGATGTTGTCGAAGCGCTCGGCGGCCTTTTGCTCGCCCGTTTGCCATTGTCCCTTGATGAACTGGATCACGCAGACTTTCATGCCCCAGCCCGCGGCACGGAACACCATGCCCAAAGCGCTGGACGATTTACCCTTGCCTTCGCCGGTATTGACCACCACCAGTCCCCGCCGCCTGTCTCTTGTTTTCATAGATCTCCTTCCGTCATCTGATTACCCGATTGATAAGGAATGTGAATTTTATAATTCCCGTTCCAAAGTTGCTCATTGTAGCAAGTTTTAAATTCAGGCCCGGCGCGCCATCGTCAATGGCGCCTGATCCGGCGGCTTGCAAGCGAATCTGCCGGGCATCTGCCGCAGTGATAAAAATATCCCGCCGAACTGTGCACGGGACGGATGGTCTGATGGTCTATACGAAGTTGGTCAACTTGTCTAATAAGGAGATCGCTGTGACTTGCCCCTACCCCCGTCCTCAACTGGTACGTAAGCACTGGATGTCATTGGATGGACCTTGGCGCTTTGTCTTCGACGAGCAACGCAAGTTCCGCCAGCCATCCGATATTACCGAATGGCCGCTGGAGATTCTGGTGCCGTTCCCGCCGGAATCGCAAGCCAGCGGCATCGGCGACCGCGGGTTTCATGCCGCCTGCTGGTATGAGCGCGATTTCCATATCAAGCCCGAAAATGACGGCCGCGTGCTGCTGCGTTTCGGCGCCGTCGACTACTTCGCCAAGGTGTGGGTCAACGGCTGCCTGATCGTCAGCCATGAAGGCGGGCATACGCCGTTTTTCGGCGATATCACATTTGCGTTGAATGACTCGGGCGACCAAACCGTGACCGTCTATGTGGAAGATGACCCGCATGAACTGGCCAAGCCGCGCGGCAAACAGGACTGGCAACGGGAGCCGCACTCCATCTGGTATCCGCGCACGACCGGCATCTGGCAGACCGTATGGCTGGAACGCGTGGGCCGCAGCTATGTCAGCAAAATCCGCTGGACGCCTCATCTGGAGGAATTCTCGATCGGCTTCGAAGCACGCGTCATAGGCGGCGATACCACCGGCCTGTCGGTGGAGGTCAAGTTGCAGCATCAGGACCGCGTACTGGCCTGGGACAGCTATCATGTCATCGACGGCGATGCGGACCGGCGCATTATCCTGTCCGATCCCGGCATCGATGATTTCCGCAATGAACTGCTGTGGAGTCCGGAGCGGCCAACCCTGCTCGACGCCGAGATTCGCCTGAAGCGCGGCGATGAGGTACTGGACGAATTCACCTCCTACACGGCCTTGCGCTCGGTCAACATCCTGCGCGACCGCTTCATGTTGAACGGCCGCCCGTACTTCCTGAGACTGGTGCTGGATCAGGGCTATTGGCCCGACACCCTGCTGGCGGCGCCTGACGACGATGCCCTGCGCACCGATATCGAACTGGCTAAGGCGATGGGCTTCAATGGCGTGCGCAAACACCAGAAGATCGAAAACCCGCGCTATCTGTACTGGGCCGACAGGCTGGGCCTGCTGGTCTGGGAGGAAATGCCCTCCGCCTATCAGTTCACGCGCACGGCCATCAAGCGCATGGTGAAGGAATGGGCCGAAGCCATCGAACGCGATTACAGCCATCCCAGCGTGATCGTCTGGGTGCCGTTCAACGAATCCTGGGGCGTGCCGGAACTGACGTCGCTAGAGGCGCATCGCAGTGCCGTCGTGGCGCTTTACCACCTGACCAAAACACTGGATGTGACCCGGCCGGTCATCGGCAATGACGGCTGGGAAAGCAGCGCCACCGACATTCTCGGCATTCACGATTATGATCCCCGCCCGGACCATCTCAGGGCGCGCTATGGCGCCGAGGCGAATCCCGAGCAGTTGTTCGACCGCCGGCGCCCGGGCGGCCGCATTCTGACCCTGGACGGCTACCCGCATCGCGGCCAGCCGATCATGCTGACCGAATTCGGCGGCGTCGCCTACGCCAAATGCCCGCAACCGGGCGTGCGGCAGACCTGGGGCTATTCGGCCGTCCATAACGACGAGGAATTTACCCGTACCTATAAAGCACTCATCGAAGTCATTACCGACGCGGCGCTGTTCAGCGGCTTCTGTTACACGCAGTTCGCCGATACCTTTCAGGAAGCCAACGGCCTGCTGTGCGCCGATCGCACTCCCAAACTGCCGCTGGACGTCATTGCCGATATCACGCGCATGTCCAGCTCCCATATTCACGGAGGCGTCTGATATGTACATGCGCGAATTGACCAAGCCGGACGGCCGGCATCTCTGGCTGTACAGCCGGCACCCGCTTGATGACGCAAGTGTAAGCGCGCCCAGTCCGTTCCCGGAGTCGCTGCAGGCTAATCCGCATTTACGCTGGCATCCCTTACTCGGCGAATGGGTCACTTATGCCGCCTATCGGCAGGGGCGCACGTTCCTGCCGCCGCCGGAATACAACCCGCTGGCCGTGACCACTCAGCCCGACAACCCGACCGAACTGCCGCCGGGCAAATGGCAAATCGCTGTCTTCGACAACCGTTTTCCGTCCTTGAGCCTGGAAGCGCATTCCGCACCTGACCTAATCGTGCCGACGAGGCCGGCAACCGGCAAATGCGAAGTCGTGGTGTTTACGCAGGACGCCCATTCCTCGCTGGCGGCGCTGCCGCTGGCGCATATCGAATTGCTGTTGCAGGTCTGGGCGGAACGCACCCAGCAACTGGGTCGGCATCCCGACATCGCTTACGTGCTGCCGTTCGAGAACCGCGGCGCCGAAGTCGGGGTCACGCTGCATCATCCGCACGGGCAAATCTATGCCTATCCGACCGTGCCGCCCGTGCCCGCGCGCATGCGGCAGGAAGAACTCAGCCATTACCGGCTACATGGCCGCAGTCTGCTGTCTTCATTGATCAAGCAAGAACTGCGCGAGGCGAAACGCATCCTGTACCAGGGCGAACACGCCGTCGCCTTTGTGCCGGTCTGCGCACGCTACCCGTATGAGGTCTGGGTGGCGCCGATCGAGCCCGTGCCCGATTTTACCAAGCTGAACGATGTCCAGGGCGCCGATCTGGCGCGCGCGCTGAAAACCGTGTTGATGAAATATGATGCCTTATGGCATAGGGCCTTTCCTTATCTGATGGCCTGGTATCAAGCCCCGACCGATGATCAGAAGCATCCCGAAGCGCATCTGCACGCCGAATTTTTTCCGCCTTACCGCACGGCGGACAAACTGAAATACCTGGCCGGCACCGAATTGGGCGCCGGCCTGTTTGCCATGGACGTTCTGCCCGAGGATAAAGCGCGCGAACTTCAGACTATTAGCGTCGATATTGGGAGCCTGTAACTTATGAAAACATTCACCGCCATATTCGGCACGCATCCGACCGCCAGCGCCGAGGCACCGGGACGCGTCAACCTGCTCGGCGAACATACCGACTACAACGACGGCTATGTGTTGCCGACGGCGATCCGGCAATCCACGCACGTGCTGCTGCGCCCTAACGAGGGCAACATCTTCAGGGTTTATGCCGCCAACCTGAACCAGTTTATAGAATTCAATATGGCGGGCATGCCGGAGGAGCATTTTGGCCAGTACATCTACGGTTGCCTGAAACAAGTCGAAGCGCTCGGCATCGATGTGCCGAAACTGGACATTTATATCGCCTCCAACATCCCTATCGGGCTGGGCCTGTCTTCCAGCGCCGCGCTGGAAGTGGCAATGCTGCGGGCCTTGCGTGTACTGCTTTCGCTGCCGCTGGACGACGTCCAGATTGCCCGGCTCGCGCAACGCGCCGAAATCGACTACGCCGGGGTCCATTGCGGCCTGATGGACCAGATGGCATCCAGCCTGGCCGACGTGGGCCAGATGCTGTTTCTCGATATGCGCACACTGGATCGACGTAAGCTGCCGCTGCCGGCCGGCAGCGAAATTCTGGTGCTCGATTCCGGCATCATGCGCACCCTGGCGGGCAGTAAATACAACGAGCGCCGCGCCGAATGCGAAGCGGCGGCCAGGCTGCTGGGCGTGGCCGCGCTACGTGACGTGCCGGAGCCGAGCCTGACGGAATCGCTGCCGGAACCGCTGTGCCGCCGCGCCCGTCACGTGGTCAGCGAAAACAACCGCGTGCTGCGCGCCCGCGAGCCCATCAGCGCCGATAAATTCGGGCAGCTGATGAATGCCTCGCACGACAGTCTGCGCGATGATTACGAAGTGTCGATACCCGAACTCGACGAACTGGTCGCGATTCTGCAACGCCAGTCCGGCGTATACGGCGCGCGGCTTACCGGCGCCGGTTTCGGCGGTGCCTGTGTGGCGTTGTGTGAACAGGGGGCGGCGCGGCATATCGGCCTGGAGACCCTGAAGCTTTACAACCGGTCCGGCCGCAATGGCTGTCTGCTGGTTCCCGAGCCGTCACGGTAAAAACATGCCGATCACGCGGCAGCCGCTAGGCTCGACTCATGACGGCCGGCCCGTCGATGGCTATACGTTGACCAATGACGCCGGCATGGCCGCGAAGATCATGACCTATGGCGGCATCCTGATGTCGTTGCAGGTGCCCGACCGGCACGGCCGCCTGACCGATGTCGTGCTCGGCTTCGACACCCTGGCGCCTTATCTGGGCGAGCATCCTTATTTCGGCGCCATCATCGGCCGCTATGCCAACCGTATTGCCCAGGGCCGGTTTCGTTTGCAGGGTATGGATTATCAATTGGCCTGCAATAACGGTCCCAATCACCTGCATGGCGGCCGGGCCGGATTCGACCGGCGCCTGTGGCGGGCGCGGCCGTCCGGCCCGGAAACGGAGCCGCGGCTAACGCTGAGCTACCTGAGCCCGGACAGCGAAGAAGGCTATCCCGGCAATCTGCAAGCCGAAGTGACTTATACCCTGACGGCACGCAATGAACTGCGGCTCGACTATCGCGCCCAAACCGACGCGCCGACCATCATCAATCTGAGCCATCATGCCTATTTCAACCTGGCAGGATGCGGCACGGTGCTCGATCATCGCCTGCGTCTGCTGGCGGACCGCTTTTTGCCGGTCGACGACACGCTGATCCCTACTGGCGAACAAGCCCCTGTGACCGACACTGTCATGGATTTTCAACGCTTGACGCCCATCGGCGCGCGACTGCAACCAGATGATGAACAGTTGCGCCGCGCGGCGGGCGGTTATGATCATAACTGGATCGTGTCGAAAGCCCCCGGCCATTGCCAATTGGCCGCCGAAGTCACGGAACCGTCAAGCGGGCGCCGCATGAGCGTCTATACGACGCAGCCCGGCATTCAGTTCTACAGCGGTAATTTTCTCGATGGCCGGCTGTGCGGCAAAGGCGGCCGGTTTTATGAAAAACACGCGGGCTTCTGCCTGGAACCTCAGCATTTTCCCGACTCCCCTA
Organism: Methylobacter sp. BBA5.1; assembly: GCF_000746145.1. Lineage (NCBI taxonomy): Bacteria > Pseudomonadati > Pseudomonadota > Gammaproteobacteria > Methylococcales > Methylococcaceae > Methylobacter > Methylobacter sp. BBA5.1. Next base: position 172,674 of record NZ_JQKS01000005.1, on the reverse strand, counting down.
ACCAGCCCGCGTTTCCCTCGACGCTGTTACAACCGACTGACGACTATCGTCACACCACTGTTTACCGGTTTGATGCCGGTCTGCGGCCATAATGTTGACGCACCAACAGAACGCCGCCTCACCCGACATACGATGTTGACGCGCTTTATGGATAAGCCTTCAAATCAGATCGAATCATGCGGCAATATGCCTTATTGGTGCAAAAAAAAGAGACATTGCGCCTTACTGATGCACTCAACCACCGTCGACGGACCTTTCCGACGCCCCTTTTTATCGGTGCCGATGCTGTCTGATTATCCGCCAGGCCTGACAGGATAAGGCTCCGGCTGCTTTTAGCGAGGACCGCTTAGGCCTATGGCATGCCGATTGCTCGCGTTATTCATGTCTAGAGAAAAACTACCGCGCCCGATGTCATCAAGGGTTAATAAAGTTGATTTAAGCTACTGGCCATTGGGTTGTTATACCAGTTTGGGACGGGAATGAAATAAGACCCGCAATTGAGGCAGGATTTCTGTTCCTGTTCAAGGCGCGCAAACAGGCGCATAGCAAGCTATGTAACTGTTTGCGCAACGCCGAAGAGGGACGGAAAGACAACTCAATTGCGGGAGTTATAAAATTCACGTTCCTTAAGTTAAAAGGAAAAGTCGATGTCACACTTCAATGCATTTCTCGAATCCCTTATTACATGGGCAGCGCTGACATCCGGAGAATTAGCCACGACAGCACTGCTTGTGTTTTTTGTCATCCTTTCAACACTTGAGGTGAGTGCCCCTAAAGAAAAACTTCCCCCGACGGGCCGGCGCAAATCCTTTCAAGCCAATATCAACCTGTTTGTTTTCAACAGCGCGGCGCTTTCGCTATTGCCGGTTTCGTCGCTGTTGCTGCTGGCCGAACAATATTCAGGCAACGGCTTGCTGAGCTATATTGCCAATCCCGTCTGGGCAGCCTTTCTGTCGTTCTTATTGCTCGACCTGATGCATTACTTCTGGCATAAAGCCAGCCACAGCTTTGACTGCCTGTGGATGTTTCACAAAGTCCACCACAGCGATCCTTATTTAAATGTTTCAACCGCGTTTCGCGTCCATTTCATTGAACTGTTCATTATCACGGCGCTGAAAGCGGCTTACATTATCCTGTTGGGCGCGGATAAAACCACCGTGCTGATCAATGAGACCATCACGACGCTGTTCGTCATGTTCCACCACTCGAACATTACCTTTCGCGGCGAAAAACTGCTGGGCCGACTCATCATCGTGCCCTGCCTGCATCGGGTGCATCATTCAACCGAACGCCGCGAGCATGACCGCAACTATGGATTTGTACTGTCAATCTGGGATCGCCTGTTTGGCACTTGCGCGGAGTTGGAGCCTGCCGGGATCGGCATCAAAAACAATGTGCCTCAGGATCTGCTGAACCTGTTGAAATTGGGCTTTACCAGTGATCCGGCACCGGTAGCGCCTGTCCCTGAACATGTGAAACCCATGATCGCCGAGGCCGCCTATTACAAAGCCAAATGCCGCGATTTTTCTCCCGGCCATGAGCTTTACGATTGGCTGGAAGCCGAAAGAGACATTCTCGGCGTCATGTATAAAGACAGCCTGCAGAGACAGCCCAGCCGCAGACAGAAGCTGTTCAACCCCAAACTGATCCTCCGGTCCCGTTATGCTTAAGCATCGGTGTCGGCGCATCAATCATCCTCTCATGGCCGGGTTATGCCGCGGCGTAATCCGGCCATTTTTTGGCTTTTCGCGTACGGGACTGGGCGGAAGAACTGAAAGACTGCGCACAGGCCACGCCCATCAATAATGCGTAAGCATAAGAAACGGCCGGAATTTGCATGCTGAAATCAATTAACGAATGAGCCCCGATCAAAACCGTGGCAGCGACACCGATGGCCGGGAAGATCATATCCCTCTTTCTGTTCAGAAAGCCTTTAAAACAAATCCAGGCGATCTTTACAAAACCGTAAAACAACGCCAGGGCCGCCGGCAAACCCAGTTCAAAAACAGCTTCCAGATATGTGTTATGCGCGTAGTCATGAATCATCGGCGTTACTTCGTTTCCGCTGATATCCATGCTCTGGTACAAGTGAAATGCCTCCTCGTAACTGCCCAATCCGAAACCTGCCCAGGGATTGCTCAAAATACTGTTCCAGGTCAAATCATAGACCGTCGTTCTGATTTTGCTTTCCTCGTCGAGGCGGCCGAAACGATCAAGCAACGCCTCGCTGCTGACGAAAAAAATGATCGCGCCAAACAGGATCAGGGAACCGAATATTATCAAGGTATTTTTGTTGCGGGTACGGGGGTTGACATAAAAGAGCAACAAAAACGCCAACAGCGCCAGACTGACGCTCAAAAATCCGCCGCGCGAGTATGACAGGATTAATGCCGAACCGATGGTGAAAAAAGCCAGCAAGGGAAACCAGGCCCGGGTGATCAGGTTCTCGATAAAGCGCTGTTTACCCAGATTGCCGGACAGATTGTATTCCCCCATGGTTTGCATGCGTTCGCTGAGCAAAGCCAGCGAGCAAAGCAGCGTTAACCCCGCAAATGTCGCAAAATGGTTGCGATTGATAAAAGTCGAGGAGACGGAACCGGCATAAGACCTTTCACGCCAGAGCACCATTCTGAAATCGCCTAATTGAATAATCAGGCCATAAACCGCATAAATAAAACCGGCCACCATCAAGCCATAAAAGACGGTTCTGGCCTTGCGGCTGTCCTGGCCATAGCATAAGGCCAGCCAGAACACCAACGCATAGCTGAGCAGGCGCATGATTGACGTCACCGTATCGGCCGGATTCAGTGAAACAGCGCCGGCGGAGAAGTTCAACAGTTCATTTTGCAGCTGCCATAACGGATGCGGCCCGGAGATATAACCGGTCGTTTGCATACAGGCCCAGACCAAGGCGACAAAAAACAAAACGGCGGCATCGCCAATCGCAGCGAAATGCCGAAAAAAAGGAGTTTGCCGTTTTTGGACAAAAAACCGCACCGCCCAAGCCATGGCCAACAGCGCTATCAACAGGGCGCACAGGCTCCATGACCAGGGACGGTTGGCCCCGTAAGGCAAAGGCGACAATAATACGACAGCCAACAAGCTATAGAAGATCATTCAGTTTTACCTAGTGAACGCCAACAGTATAGGCGCGCCATTCCATCAGTTTGATCTTATGCTGCTCGGCGATCTGTTTTAATTTGGATAAGTTATCGGTTGAAATGGCGGTCGTCAGTATGACCTCATCGATATGGTGCTTTGAAACCAGCTCATTGAAATCGCTCAACTGGCCCAATACGGCCTTGCCGTAAACATATTTTTGCCTTAACAGGCTGTTGTCATCGATAAAGCCGACCACATTCACCGAATCCAGCTCGACACTGTGATTTAAATGGCGCTCCCGCACGTATAAACCGCCATGGGTACCGGCGCCGTATATCAAGACATTGCGTTTATTGTGCCGATGGTTGACCGCGCACCATTCCCTGATGACTTGATGGGGCGTCCGTATGCCGATCACGCCGATCAGTGAGAACAGACAAAACAGCAGTAACTGGTTAAACGTGGCAATGCCCGCATTGCCGGTCAGCAGGCAAACCAGTGCCCAGCTAATGCTGCAGCCGACAAGCACGGCCAGCATCAAGGACAGATAGTCCCTGAAAACGCTATTGCGCCAGATTTTAATGTAAACCTTGGACATCAATAGCGATGACAGCACCGGCATGACCCATAAAAACACCTGGAAAGCCCAGTCGCCGATGCCGTGAAACGGCTGCTTTCCCGACAGCACGATCATGCCTGCCAGCCATACGGAAAGCGACATCCACAGCAAATCGAACAACGGATAAAATATCAACTTGAAACGCGTGATCCGGGGTTTGTCGTTGGACCGGGCCAGCAGCCTGGAGGTCTCCCATAACTCGATCTGCAGCACGTATTTAACCAGCAGATAAACAGCGGTGATCAGAATGATGAAAAGCAGGCCGTTGGCGGCCTCCTGGGCGATGATGAAAAACAGCCCCAAACCGACAATCAGCATGTTGACCGCATACAAGACCAACGCGACATGATGCTGTTTAAGGCCGTAATCAAGCAACCGGTGATGCAAGTGTTCTTTATCCGGCTGCATGATTTTAACGCCGGGATTGCCGTCGCGATGCGCCAGTACCTTGCGGATTGAACGGCGCCAGATGGCCAGCAGCGTGTCGATAATCGGAATGCCGGCAATAAAAAAAGGCGCGGCCAGAATGACAAAGAATGAGCCCTTGCCCCCCGCGTGCAAGCTGATGCTGGCCAGGGCGAAACCTAGAAACATGCTGCCGGTATCGCCCAGAAAAACCTTGGCCGGGAAGAAATTATAACGCAGAAAGCCCACGCAGCCGCCCGCCAGAGCCAGGCAGATCATCGCGTCGCCGGGCACGCCCCGGAACATGAACACAGCCGCCAGGCCGACGCTGGAGATCATCGCCAGTCCCGAACATAAGCCATCCAGGCCATCAATCAAATTAAACGCATTGACGATGCCCAGCGTCCAGATCAGAACAAACACCATGCCGCCCCAAAAGCCGAAATCAAAACCCAGCAAATTAAATTGATGGCCTGAGATTAAATAAAGGCAAACCGTTGCCAGCGCCTGTCCCGCCAGTTTGTTTAAAGGCGACATTCCAGCAATGTCATCCACTAAACCGACAATCAGCAAAATGGCTGACGAAATGAAAAAAGCCTGCCACCAGCCGATATCCAGATGGCCGGTAAAATCTGGCCAGAAATAGTGATAAAGCGAATAACAAGCGACATTAAAGCCAATGAATACAATGACGCCGCCGCCTAATGGCGTGATTTTTTTATGAATGCAACGCTCATCAGGCACATCCATCAGGCCTGCAAGCGGAGCCAGTTTTATAAATAATGGAGTTAATAAAATAACAATCGCGGCAGATACACCAAATACTGCCCAATATTCAAACAGATGATCAGATAGCATTTTATGTTTAATCCTTAAGTTAAAAAGTACGACGGGTAAATAGATAATCTCTACAAAAATCAGCCGGCCTGCCGACTGGAAAGGGTTTCACTTTTTTCTTCAGGGCGATTTTTCCATTGTTGAAATAGGTTGCTCGTTTGCAGTCTGTTTACAAGGAGATGGGCCGGACAACGCCGGCTTTAACCGTTTTTGGCCAATACACCTGAATGCAGCGGCGCCGGCTCGGGTTTCTCCGGTATCGCGGCTCTATTGCTTGCCGTCTTGACCCCATGACCGACAGCGAATGCGGTGATTCTGTCCACGGCGGATGCAACCGAAAACTGCTCATTCAAGAGTCTGTTCGCATTTTCCCCCATCTGAATTCTCAGTGTTTCATCATGCAGCAGCGTCAAGGCATTGTTCAGCAAGCCTTCATCATCACCATTGACGGTAATCAGGCCGCCCCCCGCTTCTTCTATCGCCGGCTTCAGGTCATTATTCGGATTAATACTGCCCAGTATGGGCATATGCTGAACCATGTAGCCCAACAGCTTGCCGGGAAAATTATGGGTCGAATGACCGGGATGAAGCGTAAAGAGTCCGACATCGAATTCGGCCAGCATCTGTTTGAATTCATCCTGGGAAACAGCGGGCAGCAATGAAATATTGTTCAAACCTTCCCGGGCCATGGCGCTGCGAACAAGCCCGACTTCATCGCCGTCGCCGACCAGGACAAAATGCGCCCTGGTTTCTGTCCGCATATTTTTTGCCAGGCGCACAATATTCATCATGTCCTGCGCGTGGCCGATGTTGCCGCCATAAAAATAAACAACTTTATCCTTGAGCCCCAGGGCTTCGCGATAATGGCCGCCGCGTGAAGGCACGGGCTCGTTGGCGGCCCAGTTATACAGCACCTCCAAAGGCTTGCCGGTTTGCGTCGTCCTGGCAAACCAGGTCTTATTGCCGGGCGATTGGATCGCGATCGTATCGGCGGCCTGATAGTTGAGCCACTCGAAAAACCGGAAGTATTTAGTGATCGGCGAGCGGGCGCTCAAAATGCCGTTATCAATGACCCATTGCGGAAAAAAGTCCCGCAGAATCAGGTAGCTTGGCGCGCCCCAGTTTTTTTTCAGCTTCCTGACCAGACTGCCCCAGAAAATGGTCGGCGAATAATAAACAATCAGGTCATGCCTGTTGTTATTGAAGTGGTTTTTATAGGCCCGCCAGGCATTATAGGAAAGCAGCGTCTCATTAACGGCTCTTTTCACCTTGGCAACGTTTTTGATTTCGCCCGAACGAAAGCGGCAGACGGTCACGCCATCCAGCACCGTTGTTTCGGCTCGCTTGCCGATTCTGTGATCCGGCGTGATCACGGTGACCTGATTCCCGCGCGCCACAAACTCGACAGCCAACTCATGCATCATCTTGGCGCCGACCTTGATGCTGTCGGGCAAGTAATCGTCAATTATTAACAGTACTTTCATTTAACTCAGCCGGTAATGGGAATAATAGTCGGAATGCGCATTCATCCAGTCGCGCAGCTCAATCAACATGGCCTCATAGGCCGGTTTGCGGTAATTAAAATCAGTTCGCGTGCACACCAGGCTTTTATCAACCATATAGTTTTCATAAGGTTGCACTGAAATATCCTGATTCCATACCTGGGCGAAAAGCCTGAGCAATTCATATTTCGATATCTTTTCGTCCGGGCATAACTGGTAAAGTCCGGTAAGATCCTGCCTGATCAGTTCATGGGTTGCTTTTGCCAATTCAAGCGTCGTCACGCCGGACCAGTAAGCTCTGGAATAGCCTTTGATTTCACCCTGCTGCTTAAAAAACCAGTCCAGCAGGCCGGTGCCGTTGTGTTTGAGCTCCGGGCCAATGATGGAGGTGCGGATGGTCAGATCGCGATCGTTAATGACTTCGCCCAGCGCTTTGGTTCTCGCATAGTTGTCGTTGCCGTCCCGGAAGGCATCTTCATGATACTGGCCATCCTTGCCGGAGAACACACAGTCCGTGCTGATATGGACCAGCTTGAAGCCAAGTTCCGTGCCCAGCCGGGAAAGAAAATGCGGCAGATAACTGTTGATCTGGATGGCGGTGCACAGATCATTGGAGGACTGGCTGACGAGCACGCCGATGCAGTTAATCACCCGATCCGGCTTTACCTCGCTGAGATAGTCCTGCAGCCCGGAAAAATCAAGCACATCCAGTTTCTTATCGATATAACGGCCGTGTTCGCGCGCGACGCCGTGGACATGATATTCACCGGTCGCCTGCAGGTATTCGGTCATGATATGGCCTGCCATGCCGACGCTGCCTAATACCACCACTTTTTTCATATCAATAGTGCTTCCATACGGTTCTGTTGATGTAATCGATGTAGCTGACAATGATCCTGACCACCTTGCGGGACACATTGTCCACGTCATAATCCTTGACGAGATGCACGCTGTTAGGATTCTCGCGCCATTGATCGGTGACGATATCAATCGCATTGATGATGGCTTCGGCTTTAAGCCCCGACATGATCAGCGTACCTTCATCCATGCCTTCGGGCCGCTCATGGGCCTGGCGGATGGTCACGGCGGGAAAGCCCAGTATCGAGGCTTCCTCGGTAATGGTGCCGCTGTCGGAAATCGCGCAAAAAGCCTGTTTCTGCAGACAGATGTAATCAAAGAAACCGAGCGGTTTCATGAACTCGATCAGCGCGTTGAATTGTCCGCCTTTGAAGGACTCCAGTTTCTTCCGGGTACGCGGATGCGTCGAGACAATGACTCTTTTGCCGTATTTTTCGGCTATCGCGTTTAACGACGCCAGCAGATCGTTGAAGTTTTCCTCGGAATCGATATTTTCTTCCCGATGCGCACTGACGATAAAAAACTCCCGTGGCACCAGTCCAAGCCGCTCCAGGACGTTCGATTTCTCGATATCGGCCTGATAGTGGTTCAGCACTTCCAGCATGGAGGAGCCGGTTTTTATCACCGTCTCCGGATGAACGCCCTCGGAGACCAGATAATGTCTGGCATGTTCGGTCAGCGTCATATTGATATCGCTGAGATGGTCGACTATTTTCCGGTTGATTTCCTCAGGCACGCGTTGATCGAAACAGCGATTGCCCGCCTCCATGTGAAACACAGGGATCTTTCTGCGCTTGGCGGAAATCACCGACAAGCAACTGTTGGTATCGCCATAGACCAACAGCGCATCAGGGCATACTTCGGCTAACAGCTGGTCGGATTTTATGATGACGTTGCCGATGGTCTCGGCGGCATTGTTGCCGGCCGCATTTAAAAAATAATCGGGTTTTCGGATTCCCAGTTCCTTGAAGAACACTTCATTGAGTTCATAATCGTAGTTCTGGCCGGTATGAACCAGAACATGATCCGTGTACTTTTCCAGCTGGGCAATCACCCGGCTCAGTTTGATGATTTCCGGGCGCGTGCCCACGATCGTCATAATTTTTTTCATGGCCATCAAAAATCCGACTGGAGTTCGTCTTTGATATAGTCAAGCTTCATCAATAACTCGATCATGCCTTCCACATCCAGTCGCTGCGTATTCTCGGAGGTGTAATCCTGCTCCTGAGACAGGACCTGCTCGCCTTTTTCAAAGTACTTGGCATAATTCAGGTCCCGGGTATCGGCGGGAATTCTGAAATACCGGCCCAAATCTTCGGCTTTCATGTACTCTTCCCGGCACAGCAGCGCTTCATGCTTTTTCTCGCCGTGCCGCGTGCCCAAAATACGAATTTCATTTTTAGCGTTAAAAATTTTCTTTAAGGCCTTGGCCAAGGTTAAAACGGTTGCCGCCGGCGCCTTTTGCACGAAGGTATCGCCTTGCACGCCATGCTCGAAGGCAAACAGAACCAGGTCAACCGCATCGGGCAATGACATCATGAAACGCGTCATCTCAGGATCGGTAATGGTCAAGGGGGCGCCGGACTTGATCTGTTCGACAAACAAGGGGATCACGGAACCGCGTGACGCCATGACATTGCCATAACGGGTATTGCACATGACCGGTCCGTTGGCCGGGACATTGCGGGACGTCGCGACGGACACTTTCTCCATCAGGGCTTTACTCATACCCATCGCGTTGATCGGGTAAACGGCTTTATCGGTGCTTAATACAATGGCATTTTTAACCTGATTTTTGATCGCGGCTTTCAGGGTGTTTTCCGTGCCCAGGATATTGGTTTTAACGGCTTCGATGGGATAAAACTCGCAAGAAGGGACTTGTTTCAAGGCCGCCGCGCTAAACACGTAGTCGACGCCGCACATCGCGGCATTGATGCTGTCGAAGGAGCGCACATCGCCAATGTAAAACTTTATCTTGTCATTGTTATACTGAAGCCGCATGTCGTGCTGCTTTTTTTCGTCACGGCTGAATATGCGGATTTCCTGGATGTCGGTATTAAGAAATCTATCCAGCACGGCGTTGCCGAACGAGCCGGTACCGCCGGTAATCAATAGCGTTTTATTAGTAAACATTATTTATCTGATTTAATTATCGTTAAGAAAAAGGCTACGGTTTTCATATCGTCATCCTGCAGCCCTAAAGTCCTGGCCGCTTGCTGGGCAGACACTGTCATTGATCAATCTCTCGGTAAAAAAGCATGCATTGTGCAATCAAAATCCGCTAATGCGTCAGCAGCGTAGTCCGGTCATCCCTGGCATTAGACGGGCTATTGCCCCGAAAACATCTAACGGCAAAAACCAGCTGATAATGCTTGAGCGCAGAACCTTACCGCTTTTTGCTCATGGCGGAATGATCCGGTAACCGCATGCCAAGCCTGCTTCATCGATACAGGCTGATTAAAATTCACTGTTCCGTACTTGCTTGCTCCCGGCAGAAACTCTTGTTTGTTGGGCCGGCCTCATGCTTTTTTAAACTGTACCCGGTCCGTTTCCAGACATAGCCCAGACGTTTCAACTCTGTCCGCAAAGTGGTATTGCCGACCTGTACGCTGAATGTTTTTTCCAGTCGGTTTAACAGAGCCCGAGCCGTTAATGGCTCTGCTTCAATCCAACTTCTGAGCTGATTTCGGTGCTCATCCGTCAGCTTAATCGGTGCCCCGCTCCGCGGTTTGTCGGGCAAACTGGCGAAGCCCGTTTTTAACCATTTTCGCCGCCGTTCGCGGATCGCTTCCCGAGTCAGTCGCTGCTTTTCGGCCGTTTCCTTGACGGTATATCCGTCAGCCAGCATCAGGATCGTTTCGGCCCGGTTGCTCTCCCGCCAATCGGCGCTTTTCTTAATGAGCCGCTGAAGCTGCTGTCGATCAGTCTCAAGCAATTCTATCGGTTTGACTCCCATTTTTATTCGTTCCTTATAGAGATGGAAAACGGGAAAACTTATGCATGTTATTTATTGAAATAATAATATATTAAGAAAAACTTAATAACTTTATATTACCCAATAAAATAAATATAAAAGCGTGACGACAATCACCTTTTCATGCATTATTTATTCATGTAAACCTTATGATAAATTTATAGAATAATCAGTGAATCGCATCACAATACCATTATCCCAAACACCTTTATATGAATAAAGGTTATTAAATACATGTTTATTTATTGGTAATTGCTTAGCTTGCGACTTATTTGTTGAAAGAGAGTTTATTATATTTCTCTCTTGAGAAATTGATAATTTATAAAGTTTGTGATGAAAATCACCTTAATTTTACAGCATGGCTATGCGGCTTGTGCATTTTTAGTATCAGTAGAATATCAACAGGTATTTCAGTTTGAACTGGTCTTTTTTATATAACCGGACTGGAATATATATTTAGCCAATCGCCCGGTTATTAATTTGAATTAATTATTGTTAATAAGGAAATCCATTGTTCTTTGCGCAGTGCTGCTCCAGTCAAACTTTAGCGCTTGCTTATAAGCTTTATCGGCCATTTTATTCATCATTGAAGCCTGTGCTTCCATACCCATGATTTTTTCATATAAATCGCCCGGCTCATAAGGATCGAAATAGATGCCGGCATCGCCGCCAAATTCAGGCATGGGCTCTATATTTGAGCAAAACACCGGCTTTCCCGCAGCCAGTTTTTCAAGCAAGATATTCGGGCAGCATTCGCAGGATGAAGCAAACACCAAGGCCCTGGCCGATTTATAAAGACCAGGCAGTTGGTCATAATCGATTTTTCCCAAGTAGATGACTTTACCCTGAAGCTCCAACCGGTCAATCAAGGCGATGACTTCTTCGCCATATTGATTATATTTTGGCCCGGCCAAAACCAGAGGATATGGAAAATCATGGTCCCGTAATTTTCTCCAGGCTTTTACAATCTCTTTTTGTGCCTTATAGACATCCAATATCGAAACATATAAATAGAACTGGTCCGCCTGAAGCCCATCCGGCAGATCATAAGACGCTTCAGTATTTAAAAACCGGCTGTTAAGCCCATGCGGCACAACAATGCCTTTGCTCGCTATGCCAGGCAGGTATTGTTTAACAACCGACATTGAGTACTCGGATATAAACACGACCTTGTCCGATTTTTGATAGGACTTCAAAAATACAAACCGCAACAGCCACAGCTTGAATCGAATAAGTGAAACAAGCGGAAACCGTTTCCGCTCCCTGTCATCAAATGGCAGCATGTTTCTTAAGGCCGTCGCACTGAGACAACCTTTTGGCGGCCGGGTAATCATGACGCCACCCGGCGCATAATAGACATCCGCCTGCCAGGCCTGCAATTTTCCGGGCAATGCGAACCGTTCCCACAAAGTCCGGTGCAAAATGCTTTTTGATGCCCAAACCGCCTCAAAGAGTTCGATACGATCCGAGCCGTATTGGGAGAACAACTGTTTATTCTGGCTATTTACCAAAAGTACAACCTTAAAATCGCCCTCCGGTAAATAACTAAGCAGGTTGATCAGGTAAGTCTGACCTCCGCCCCGAAGCGCACTTAATGCATTAATGGCAATAGTTTTCATTTGATTGACGCCGTGCAAAACGCTAGATAGTCGTCAGATATTTTTTCCAGCGCAAAATTGTCGCTTATCTTTGCCGCTTCCCTGGATAACCGGTTTCTGATTTCCGTATTACTGATCAGGGCTTCCAGCCGCCTGGCTAGCAGGTCGACATCCCGCACCGGCACCAGGTAGCCATTCTCGCCATCGACTATTATGTCTCTTGGCCCGGTATCACAATCAAAACTGACGCAGGGAAGCCCGGCCGCCATGGCCTCGACAAGCGCATTGGGAAAGCCTTCGTACAAAGAAGGAAAAGCAAAGACCGATGCCCTGGCTAGCCAGCGATCTATTTCATTAACGGCTCCGGGCATTATGACCCGGTCTTTTACACCTAATTGTTCAGCGTGTTGTTTTAACTGACCATGTAACGGTCCATCGCCTAATATAGCTATCTTCCATTCGGTATCCTTAATCCTTTTGAATGCCTCCAAAAGATATTTTTGGCCTTTTTGATCAACCAAGCGGCCGACGTTCAGGATCATTTTCTCTCTCTCAATATCCTCATAAAATGAAATCGCTTTGAGAGGGTTCGGGATGATCGCTATATTTTTATTTCCTGTGTTTTTTTCAAGAATTAATTTAGCCAAGCCGGTTTGGGCGATAATGCCATCAGCAAATCTATAGGTAATTTTTCTTAGAAGCGATATAAGAATCGGCAATTGTTGCCTAGGGTTATTTCTATCCGAGACAAATACTCTTAAATTAAGAAAGGACGCTGCAAAAATCGTCAATATATTGTATTTACTCATAAAGCTGAGCACAAAATCCGGCTTTTGTTGTTTTAATAACTTTCGTAGTTTAAAAAAAACTTTCAGCTCATTAAAAACCTTGCTAAGCAATCCCGAATGACTAAATCCTAATTGATGAATAATTACATTGTTATTAATGGGATAAAAGTTTTCGGATTTGGCTAATAATACAAGATGTATTTCATGCTGCCTGCTCCAGGCATTTGCCAGTTCCGACATCACCCGCTCAGCGCCCCCCTGATGCAGGGTGGGAATTATCAGCATTATCCTAGACATTCTTTCTTCTCCGTTTAACAAGAAAATAAGATAACCCCATTCCCCAGACAATCAATCTGAAAGGATCCAATAAACTGCCTCGCCCCAGATAAAACGCTATGCTGCCCAATAACGCCGCTATTATCATCCAGTAATAACTTTGCTGCAGCCTAAGCTCATTTTGTGCTTTTTTAAAAAACATGCCTAAAAGAAATAAACAGATTAATACACCGGCCAGCCCGAAGTTAATAAATGCATCGGCTATTAATGAAGTGCCCTCGCCCGAAGTCGGGTTGAGCCCGTATTTTAAATAAGTAATATACCCTGCCGAGCTCATTTCATAGGTAACATCCTCTGAAAGCTGTAAATAAATATTTTGCGCGAGAGGAATAACACTCAATAATCTATCCAGCCAAAGCTTGCCATAGAAATAATCATGATAGCCCGGGACAGTTGCCAATGTACTGTGTAATGTTCTTATACTATCGGCCAACTCCAGAGTAATATCATAGCCGGACATTATCTCCAGGTTATCCAGTCCTGAAGATAATATATCGCCGTCATAAGCACTTCTTCCTAATCCGATTATGGTTAATAACAATCCTCCGATAATACTTATAACAATGAGTTCCACCAAGGTTATTGACCGGATCAAGCTGCCAAATAAAATAAGGAACGCGAAGATAACCTGTATTGCAGCACCTCTATCGCCAATAGACAAAAATAATAAAACGTAGCCGATAGATATAAACAAATACTTTTTATCCAGACTTAAAAGCCAAGCTATACTATTTGTATCAAAGTTATCTTTTTTATCTAATAAAACAACAGCCGTTAATACTATGATAGAAATTGAAAGCAATAATTGAAAATAGACTGAAACACCTTCGCCTACGCCTGTTCCCTGCGAGCCTTTATAGATGCCGCCTGACAAGTAGTCAGATCCTGCTGTCGACAGAAATAAACCACTTAATATTATGGTCAGCCAAAGCAGCTTTTTATAATTAAAAGAATACCTCACTGTATCAGGCACGGTTTTTTTTGCCAGAAGAGAATACCCCAGAAACCAGGAAACAATACCTATGGCCGAAAGCCATGTTGCATAATTGACCTGGTAGGACGTCATCGAGACCTTTGCGTATTTCTCCGGATAAATGTCACTGATAGCCGACATGATGGGCCATTGGAAATGAACTATGCCATAACCTAAAAGGAAAATAACATCCAGACGAAACCAGTTTTTGTTATCCCATTCGCTAAATAAATGAATAAAGATTGCAGTGAAAAAGATAAAAATATAAATACCCAAAAGGCCGGGGTCAGTCACACTTTCAAATTCAGGCTTTACAAAAAAAAGCACCAGCAATAAAAGAATAAAAAACAATCTAATGTATAGTGCATTCATTGTTATCAAGATGTAACTCCTCAACAAAAAATCAGCGTCAATCCCGAACTAACCCAAATCTTAACCACGCCATTCGTCTTTTCAGTTTGTTGAGGGCAAATGGTACTGGACAACAGCCATTTGTATTTTATTTCACATCAATTATCTCAATGCCATTTCATTTCCTGGTGGCAGGATTTACCGGACAATTGCCATGATTTTTCTCTAACACATCAACCATATCCTCAGCCAATAACCCAAAGCGCCATAAACACTCCACTCAAGCACGATTTGTCTTCAGCAACAGATTGCAATGAAAGCCTATGGTCTTTTTGTCTCCATACATGTTTCACGGTGCTTATAAAGCCTCACTGCGCTGTCCTTGTTTTTTAAGCTATTTTTTAGCGCTGATCTCTTTTATTAAGACTACCGACTTCAGTTCGGCCAATGCAAATTAGCTTGATTTCAAAAAGATATCTATGTGTATTGATTATTCGCGGATTATGAACTTGATTCCGGAAAAACTTCTCTTAGAATTTTTTCTTTTTTAACGGAATCTATTGAAGACGTGTTTAAGAAAAAATTATTATTTTTTTCTTTATACTCATCAATTGAACAAATATATTTAGCTGGGACTCCAGCATAAACACTATTGGAGTTCAATTCGCCTCTGACGACACTACCAGCACCAATAATAACATTGTCACCTATTTTGGTACCTAACAGAATAGTTACATTAAATCCTATAAATACATTATTCCCAATAACAATCTTTTTAATTAAATCAATCTTTTTAAGATCTTTGTATAAATTTCTTAAAACCCCCACACCGCCGTCATGATTGATGAAATAAACATTCATTGCGGTTTGAACATTGTCGCCAATTTCTATTAAATATGGTTCAGTTCCAAAATATTTTGTTCGAAACTTACAATTAGTGCCGAATTTAACACCAATAAACCTTGCATAATTATTGGGACTAAGAAATTTATAACCTAAATTTTTTAATATTCCGTTTATTTTTAGCATTTTTAGCCATTATTTTATCAATTAGGAACATATTTTATTGAATTTATCTTTGCACTAATAATGCGTTTGACTCTTCTTTTTTATTCAAAAACCGCTTGTTTTTTATGAAATAAAAAATAAGGTTCGCAAACTGTGCAAATGAAAATAACAATAACATATCAACATAGCTTAATGAGTAGATCTTAAAAGCCAGATAGGCTGAACAAATTAAAGTAAAAAATATAAAATTTACAAGTAGATTGTAATTAAACAATTTGAATATGGAAATAGCCCTGGAATAAGGAATACTAATTGCCCAGACAAAATAGAACACGGCCATATAACTAAAAATGCGTTGTATCTCTTTTATTTCTTCAAAGGAAAATTTACCTTTAAAAAACAGACCCAGAATATAGGGCAAAATGAAATACAATACCGTGAACCCTATCACAAGCAAGAGAACTGTTTGAACCAGAACATCCCTTCTTAAGCTTTTAATTTCATGAAATTTTTTATTGGCGACAACTTCATTCAGTCTGGCCACGTATATATTCACTATAGGGGCGTTTGTTATCTGAAACAAAGCCACTGAAAACTTATTGGCATAATTGAACAATGAATAAACGCCGCTGCCGAAGCTGGTAAAAACAGTAACTAAAATAATATCCTTGAATCCATATAATAATAATCCGATATTCATTTTTATTGAATTTCTGTAGATACTCGGCATCTCCTTTTGAGATATAGACAGCCGGTATCTGTAATTCAGCCTGAAAAAAACCAGATAAAGTTGCCATATGACAGCCAAAATGGCGGCAATGATAGTGGAATAGGCAATAATGACTATATCGCCTTTTGAAAAGAATAACAGGATGATTAAGTTAATGGTTGTAATAAAAATATCAACCAGGTAAAAAACAGCAAAGTGTTTTTCAAGATTCAATATTGCCTTATTGAAAAGAATAATACTCTGGAGAACCAGATAATAAATAAACACATCCAGAAATTCTTTTTTTTCCGGCGAAATCACTCGAAAATTATTAGTGACCAAAAAATACAGCAGGATCTCTGCCAAAGAGATAAGAATCACATTATTGAGCAACACTGAATATAATTTAGCGGCCAACTGTGAATCTTCCACTTTTAATCTTGTGTAATAAGGACTCATAGCACCCCATACACATTGAGCTAAAATACCCAAATAACCCACTATCGTGATAGATAAAAAATAAATATCGGTACTATCCCCTGCGCCGAATTTGCGCCCCAGGAAAATAATAAAAACAAAGGAAATAGTTATATTAATAAGTGACAATAAATTATATTGTAAATTTTTACTGAACATTATATTGCCAATTTTAAATTAAAAATGGTGTGGCTTTTTTGGTGCTTGAAATGCTTACGATTGCTTATTAGGTCCTAATATATATAAACCCACCGATGACCCTAGTTTTTCAGGAAATCAAGCAAGCCGTTCACTATCGGTCCAGGTCATGTTTATTCAGAGAAATGGTTTTCGCACTGACCTGGCTTTAATTTCAGCGAGACCGCTCATCGAAATTCAAGGATTTTTAGTGCCCGGTCAAGCAAGTTAATCCCCTGGCCTTATCAAGGCAGCGCCAAGGTAATTCTCTGCCTGATCTGCTTCAGGCTATTACCTTAGCCAATCATGCCAAGGCTTCCACACAGAGGCGGCAGGAATTTGTCCGAAAAACGATAATTAACCGGGGGTGATATTGTTGTAAGTCAGATACCAGTCCACAAATTTGCCGATCCCTTTCTCAATGGTCGTATCGGGTTTATACCCGACATCCGCTACCAGCGCTTCCACATCGGCATAAGTATCGGGCACATCGCCGGGCTGTAATGGCAACAGCTGTTTTTCCGCGGTTTTACCCAGGGCTTTTTCCAGGGTTTCTATATAAGTCATCAATTCGACCGGCTTTTGGTTGCCGATATTGTAGACCCGCCACGGCGCCTTGCTGGTGCCCGGGTCCGGCAGTTTGCCGGTCCATTCCGGATTGGGTTTGGCGGGATTGTCCAGCGTCCTGATAATGCCTTCGACAATATCATCAATATAGGTAAAGTCGCGGCGGTGTTTGCCATAGTTAAACACCTGGATCGGCTCGCCCGCCAGTATGGCTTTGGTGAATAAAAACAGCGCCATGTCCGGCCGTCCCCACGGCCCGTAAACGGTAAAAAATCTTAATCCGGTGGTCGGCAGTTGATACAAATTGCTATAGGTATGAGCCATCAGTTCATTGGCTTTCTTGGAGGCTGCATACAGGCTGAGCGGATGATCGACGTTGTCGTGCACGGAAAACGGCATCGTTTCGTTGGCGCCATAAACCGAGCTGCTGGAGGCATAAACCAGATGCTCTATCTTCTGATGCCGGCAGCCTTCAAGGATATTGATGAAACCGACGATATTGCTGTCGACGTAGGCATGAGGATTCTCAATGGAATAGCGAACCCCCGCCTGCGCGGCCAGATTGACCACGCGTTGCGGCTGATATTGTTTGAACAATCGATCCATCGTATCCCGATCGGCGATATCGGCGCGGATATCGGTGTAATTCCCGTAATCGAGAATGCGCGCCAGGCGCGCTTTTTTCAGGTTGACGTCGTAGTAATCATTAAGGTTGTCGACGCCTATGACTTCATCGCCTCTTTCCAGTAATTTTATCGCCAGGTGATTGCCGATAAAGCCTGCGGTGCCGGTGACTAATATTTTCATGGTTATAACCTGTCATCAGTTTGGTTAGCGGGAAACAGATACTTCAGATCATAAATTACAGACTCCGGCTTGGTATACCCCTTTATTTGCTCAATGGTCAATTGTTTGAATTGCTCATGCGCGACCGCCAGAATGACCGCATCGTATTTTTTTTCCTCCGGCTTTTCAATCAGGGCAATGCCGTATTCATGCCTGGCTTCTTCCGGGCTGACCCAGGGATCATAAACATGGGTATTGACTTCATAGTCTTTCAGTTCTTCGATAATGTCGATGACCCGGGTATTGCGTAAATCAGGGCAGTTTTCCTTAAAGGTCAGGCCCATGATCAAAACCTCGGCCTGCTGGATATGGATGCGCTTTTTCAACAGGTTTTTTATCAGCTGCGAGACCACATATTCGCCCATGCGATCGTTGATGCGCCGTCCCGACAGGATAACCTCGGGATTATAGCCAACTGCCTGCGCTTTATGGGTCAGATAATAAGGATCCACGCCTATGCAGTGCCCGCCCACCAGTCCGGGCCTAAACGGCAGGAAATTCCACTTGGTTCCCGCGGCCAGCAACACCTCTTCGGTATCGATACCCAGTCGGTTGAACAGGATGGCCAATTCATTGATCAAGGCGATATTGACATCGCGCTGGGTATTTTCAATGACCTTGGCCGCTTCGGCCACTTTAAGGCTGCTGGCCTTGTGCGTGCCGGCGGTAATGATGCTTTTGTAAAGACTGTCGACATAATCCGCGGCTTGCTCGGTAGAACCCGAAGTCACTTTCAGAATATTGGTGACGCGGTGTTCCTTATCGCCCGGATTGATACGTTCCGGGCTATAGCCGGCATAAAATTGCTCGTTGAATTTCAGGCCAGAATGCTGCTCCAGCAACGGCACGCAGACCTCTTCGGTTGCGCCGGGATAAACGGTCGATTCGTAGATGACCACGTCATCGGGCTTCAGAATGGTCCCTATGGCTTCACTGGCTTTTATCAATGGCGTCAGATCCGGCTGCTTGTGTTCATTGATAGGCGTGGGCACGGTCACAATATAGACATTGCAGCTTTTAATGTCTTTCAATGAGGCGGTGTAGCTTAAAAACGCGGCCTGGCCCAGCTCCTCAGTGCTGACTTCCAGGGTCGAATCCCGGCCTGCCTGCAATTCCTGCACGCGCTTTTGATTAATATCGAAACCGATGGTTGGATACTTTTTGCCGAATTCCACTGCAAGGGGTAAACCTACATAGCCTAATCCAACTATGGCTATTTTTGTTTGTTCCAGAGTTTTCAAAATATATCTCCTAAATATCATGAATAATGAACAGGCTAACCATCAGGCATGCACAAAAGAAAATATCAAACCAGCCCCCAGAACGTGCCCGATGATGAGGTTTGTATTTTCGATACCCAAAGCGTCCTTATCTAAAAATTTTTACTGCTGATTTAACTCGTTTAAAGTTGCAGACCCAATGAAAAGTACACACTGTTAATATCGAAATCGGAATTGCTTAAATTTGTCGACCGGGTTCTAAAGCTGTATCCGGTTCTAAGGAAAAAATTACGATTAAGCAGGTATTTTGCCGACAGCCCCGCGTGATAAGTATCTTCCTGACGGCCCAGGCCGCCCTGATAATCATTGAAAACATATCCGCCACTGGCATTGAGCAGGACGTTGCGCAGTAATTCGTGATCGATACTCAACCGGGAGGCGGTACTGAGGTAACCGGATGACAATCCCTGAGTGGTCTCATTAATGGCTCTGTCAACCCGGACAGAAACGGTAGTCAGTCCCGTTGCCATCCATCGCAACCCCATACCGCCTGTCAAGGCGCTGATCGTCTTTAACCGGGCATCATCATATGTCTGCCTGGTATAGCCAATATAGGCATCGCCCACTAATTTCCCGGTAAAATCCAGAGCCACACCGGCAACCGTTTCATAACCGTACGATGAACGCTGCAAGCCATTATCATCAAATTGCCGATCATATTCGATAACGTTGTAACTGCCTCTGACGAACGCCTCATAGGCCGGCATAATCTCGTAACCGATATAGGCGGTCGAGGTACTTATCTGACGGTCGCGATCATCGTTATTGATAAAATTGCTGCTTCTGGTTATGCCGTTATTAAAATCCAGATGTTGAATGTCTTGTAGAACATTAAACCGGAGGCGGTTGATTTTATGCTCATAGCCAACCACACCGCCGGTGATATCATATTGCACGGGCTGCAAGGCATTGAAGGGGGAATCGGGCGATGCCCTGTCTTCATAGCGGTTGGCATAATAAAATTTGGCTGTAGCAAAACTGTTTTTCAATACATCCAGCCTGCCATTCACATCGAAGTCATAGATTTCCTTGTCCTCGCTGCCGTGCGAAGCATAGATCTGTATATCCGTATCGATATGCGCCTCTAAGGCATGGCGATTCCAATCACTTTTGACGCTTAGCCCCGGTTGCAGGTGAAAGATAAAGTCATCCTGAGGGCTGTCTTGCTGCGAATAAATATTATCCTTGTATTCATTCTGGCTTTCAAAAACGGGATTAATCATAAAACTGCCGGCTCTGATGCCTACCGGCGTATAGTCCCTGTTTGTCCGTTCACTGACCCCTATGCCTCTTTCCACGTCCGCGCCCCATACAGATGCCGAGCAAATTAATGTCAGCGGCGAAATAAGATACTTAACAATTCGTATTCGTCGATCACTAGCCATGAAATGTCTAACAACAAGCTTAAGGCGCTTGCACAGCCACTGTAAAAAGGGCTTTAGTCACGACAATCGCGGCTAAAGCCCCTTAATAAAGATACTCATCATGCTCAAGCCGATTGGCTTTATGATGAATTTATCCTTTTATAGTTATAAAAATCCGATGACTCGAATCAGCTAGGTGATACGGGTTTTCCGCCACCGTTATTCAGCGCGTTTTCAAGTCCGTTTAGCGCATGTGAACCTTGCGCCCGGCTGATAAGTCCCTGGAGTACCGCTTCCCGGACGCTGGTTCTCAATTGCTTGACGGCCGTTGCTGTCTCATTCGCTGGAACTTTGCCATGATTGGCTTTGATAGCTTCGATCTTCTCAGCGATATCCGAGGGAACACCTTTCCCATCGACTGCGGCATTGCTCAAAGGGGAAAATACAGCCAAAGCTAATATCAATGTTAATTTCTTCATAATCCTATATACCTATATTCAGTTAAATTAAACAGACAGCATGGATTAAATAATTAAAGACCAAACCCGCCAGCAAAATTAAAATAAATATAATATATCTATTAAAATATTATTAATGCGAATTTATTCACAATTTAATTACCTAATATCCATTACATTGCCCTCAATAAATAAACATACATTCTGATATAACCGGCTCCAGTAGAAATCTGGCACAGTTTAAAAGGATATACCAGTTTTCTTACTAAAGACTTAAAACCGGAAAGCAGTATAACTGATGCCCTAAAAATAAAGGTGATTTTCATCACAAACTTTATAAATTATCAATTTAGATACCCGAAAATATAATAAACTTACCTACCATATATCAATAACATGTTAATTCATTCACAAAAATATACATGTATTAAAATTCCATTTTCCATATGTAAAGGACCGAACAAAAAATGGGAGTCAAACCGATAGAATTGCTAGAAACTGATCGAGAGCAGCTTCAACAACTCATTAAGAAAGGCGCCGATTGGCGGGAGAGAAACCGGGCCGAAACGATCCTGATGCTGGCCGAAGGGCATACCGTCAAGGAAACCGCCGAAAGGCAGCGACTGACTCGGGAAGCGATCCGCGAACGGCGACGGAAATGGCTAAAAACGGGCTTCGCCAGTTTGCCCGACAAACCGCGGAGCGGGGCGCCGAGCAAACTGACCGATCAACACCGCGCTCAGCTCAGGCACTGGCTGGAACAGGAGTCCCTGACCGCTCGCGTGTTATTGAGCCGATTGGAAGAGACCTTCGGCGTGCGCATTGGCGACACGACCTTACGGACTGAACTGAAGCGCCTGGGCTATGTCTGGAAACGGACCCGGTACAGCTTAAAAACGTGTTGTCCGCATGTGGCGAAAAGGTCCAAATAGAGCGCCCGTCCCAGCCTGCATCGGACAGCATGGAGCCGGATTTGCCCGCGCGCCGATAAAACGGATTATCGATCATCCGTCCAAAATGTTGCTTATAGTGAAAAGCGGCGCAGGGCATGCGCGGGTAATAATGGCCGCGTCAGGTGGACGTTAGATCATCGTGGGAATAAGTATTTTTTAGGTTTTTGATGCCCATGTTCGAAAGAAAGCCAAAGGGGACATTTGAATACTGTCCGTTATACCAAATGAAAGATTATGGCTTTACTGGAGCCGCTGACAGAACTGACGCCGTTTTTTGGCAAAGGAATACACACCGATTTTTTCTGAAACCCGATCCAATTATTATTTATGTATAAGATTAAAACCTATTTGTTTTCAGGTTAAAACTATCGGAAATAACGAATACAAAAGCTTGCATTAACCGCACACTACCCTCTCCCATCACAGAAACTGCATACTTAATATGAGGTATTTTAAGTGAAAAAAAATCTTATTCTATTATATTTCCTTAGCATAATATTCTTTGCCACTTTGAATGCACATGCTGAAGAACCAAAAGAGACGTATTATCGTTTAGGCAGCGGTGATAAATTGCAAATCACCGTGTTTAATCACGAAGACTTGACCGGCGAATACACGGTTGACGGGACCGGCAATGTTTCGATACCGCTGATCGGCACTATCACCGCCAAAAACCTGAGCCTGTCGGAGTTTGAAGAGACATTGAGATCCAAACTGAGCCCCGACTATATTGTGAACCCTAAATTCAGCATTCAGGTGCTTAACTACAGACCTTTTTACATTTTGGGTGAAGTAGAAAGGCCTGATTCTTATTCTTACGTAAGCGGCATGACTTATTTAACGGCTGTAGCCATTGCCGGCGGCTTTACTTATCGCGCCAAACAGAATCATGTTTTTGTGATTCACGCGAATGATGCAACGAAAACAGAAGTACAAGCCAAAATGGATATGCCGGTTATGCCCGGGGACATCATCCGGGTTGATGAACGGATGTTTTAATGTTCCAAATGGGTTTTCGCCGCGACTTTTGCGGCGAAAACCCTGCCCTCCAAGCCATTACCTTTAATTTTACAAGCGCTCAAGGATTTACCTCATGCAGCCAAGCAAGCCGCCATTTGCGACAATGGATAATAACGCTTCGTTCCAAGAAGAAGAAACCCTATCGATAAGCCATATACTGCATGTTTTCTGGTTACACCGTCAGATGTTTATTGCGGTTTTTGTGTTTATTACCATTTCCGCCTCTATTGTTCTGTTTCAATTAACACCGGAATACACGTCCGAAGCCAAAATTCTGGTGGGTGCGGCAAAAGCCCAGGTTGTTGACGTTAAAGCCGTGTTAAGCGGCGACATGAGTACTGACGATGCGGTCAAGAGCGAAGTTGAAATTTTGACGTCAAGAAGCCTGGCTAAAAAAGTGATTACCAGGCTCGATTTGTTAAACCATGCCGAATTTAATCCACAACTCAAGGAGAAAAGCTTTTTTTCAAACCTGAATCCTGTCAACTGGATTCCCGATGAGTTTAAAGAAGCGCTAGGCAAAAAATCCGAGCCGCTAACGGAAGAGGAAGCCGAACAGCAACGCCTGGCTAAAGCGACCGATATTTATATTAAAAAATTAACCGCGTCGCCGGTCAGGGGTTCTCAGGTGATCAAGATCACCTTCAAGTCTACCGACCCCAAACTGGCTGCCAAAATAGCCAATACTCATGGCGAAATTTATATCGTCGACCAGCTTGAAGCCAAGTTTGAAGCGACCGAAAAAGCCAGCGCCTGGCTTAATGATCAACTGACTGAATTGCGCATTAAAGTGGCCGACTCCGAAAAAGCGGTGGAAACGTATCGGAGCACCCATAACCTGTCCCGGGGCGCCCAAGGCGAGGGTTTGCTGCAAGGGCAATTGTCCGAAATCAACAGTCAGCTGATCATTGCCAAAGCGGCACGCGCCGAAGCCGGCGCCCGATTGCGCCAGGTAGAAAATTTACTGAAAAACGGCGCGGACATCGAGACAGCGCCTGAAGTGTTGTCATCTCCCTTGATCCAGAGCTTGCGTCAGCAGGAAGCCGAACTTACCCGGAAAATATCCGAGATGGCCGTTGAATATGGCGCCAAACATCCGAAAATGATTCGGATTAAGGCAGAAATCGCTGACTTACAAGCCAATATCGATGCCGAGATAAGAAAAATAGCCGCCGGCCTTAGAAATGAAGTCAATATTGCCAGCAGCCGAGAACAAAGCTTGCAAAGCAGTTTAGCCGCGATCGAATATAGGTCGGGCAGCAGTCAAAAAGACGAAGTGGCATTAAGAGCGCTGGAACGCGAAGCCAACGCCAATAGAATATTATTCGAGACCTTCTTAAACCGCTTTAAGGAAACATCATCCACGCAGGGCATGGCCGAAGCCGATGCCCGGATTATTTCTGCAGCCGAGATACCGCAGCAAGCTTCCTTCCCCAAGAAACCCCTGATGCTTATGCTGATTGTCATTATGGCGACCGTCGTTAGCTCAGCCGTTGTCTTCCTGCTCGAAATGCTTAACCCGGGGTTAAGATCGCCGGAAGAAATCGAGTCATTGCTGGGCGTGCCCGCTATCGGTTTAATTCCCATGATCAATGACCGCGACGCCATTGACTATATTCTGGAAAAACCTAATTCAAGCCTGGCCGAAGCCATTAATTCCCTGCGCGTTTCCATCACGCTGTCCTCGCCTGATAAAGACATCAAATCAGTGATGATTTCGTCGTCCGTTCCTTCGGAAGGGAAAAGCACACTGGCCTTATGCCTTGCTCGCGGCGCCGCCCAGTCAGGACTGAAAGTCATCATTGTCGATGCCGATTTACGACGGCCGACCATTGAGAAAAAACTCGGTCTCCTGACTAAATCGAAAGGTCTCACAGATTTGATTATGTCTGATGAGAAAAACATGGCCGAATTTATGTTTAAAGATGAAAAATCAAATCTTTACATCATGCCGAAGGGCCATGCCGACTATGTCAATGCGACCGATGTTTTCAATTCGCATCGAATGAAAAAATTAATAGAAGCCATGAAGGCGCGGTTTGACCTGATTATTTTTGATTTGCCCCCGGTTATGGCCGTCACCGATGCACGTATCCTGGCGTCACTCATGGACAAAACCATCTATGTCGTCAGCTGGGATAAAACCCCCAGAAAAGTGATCAAAGCCGGCCTGCAGCAATTGGTCAATGCCAACGCCAATATTGCCGGCATTGTTTTACAACAAGTGGATTTAAAACAATACGGCAGTTTCGACTACAGCAATTCCGGACACTTTTATCATTACGGAAAATATGGCCAATATTATTCCAATTGATGCGCCATCATTGGCGGTAAATAATCGGCGATAAACGCCGGACAGGAACAGGCGCCAGAAGACTTTGATCGCGATCATGACCGTTAAGACGCTTACCATCGGTTCGTTGCTCACGCTAAATAGCGGCTAATTACTATGATGAATTTCAATCGTTTTTTCCCCCTCCTTGTTTTATGTCTTGGCATGGCGCTGGCTTTCACCGCAGTGCCCAGGGTCAGAGCGGCGCTGAATCATGTGCCGGTTGAAACAGGCATTGACAAGATTGCGCAACATCACTCCCTGACCGAGGCCGAAGTATCGGCACTGATCAGGAAAGCCCAAAAAAGCATCGAGCTGTTTGATCACCCGGACTACTGGCAGGACTTGAGCGAACTGTTCTATTTTCAGGCCCAAAACCAGAACGTATTCAGCGATGCCGGCCAAGCCCTGTTAAGACAATCGGCGGACAGCGCGCAACAATCGCTACTACGCTCTCCCGCCAACGCCTTCTTATGGTATAAATTAGCCTCTATTGATATTTTGCTGAATGAACAGCCTGATAAAACCCAAAAAAAACTACGCATGTCCATCATCACCGGTCCGCACGATACGGCATTTTTGATACCCCGCCTGCGGCTTTGCTTATCGCTGCTTCCCTCATTCACATCGGACGATATGGCCTTATTGGCCGATCAGGTTGTGGCAGCCTGGGATATATCGCATAAACGATTCGTCAAAGCCATTGACAGCACCCTGTACATGGATGCCATTAGCGCTTTGTTGATCAACAGACATCCGCTTATTCTTCAAGAAATGGTCACGGAATTTGAAAAAACTCATTAATCGATTGTTAAAGGCAAAACCCTATCCCACCCCTGCTTTACCCGACGATACCCGCGTTTACTGCATTGGCGACATTCATGGCCGTCATGACTTGCTGGTTCAGCTGTTGAGCCGGATCAGACAGGATTCGGCCGGCTTTTCCGGCCGCGTGATCATGATTTACCTGGGCGACTTTATCGATAGAGGCCCGCAGTCCCGGGAAGTCATCGAAGAACTGATGCGGAATACGCAGCCGAATATCGAATACGTTTATTTACGCGGCAATCATGAGCAGACCATGCTCGATTTCCTGCATAACGATACTGTCGGCCTTGCCTGGTTCACCTATGGCGGCCAAGCGACTTTAGCCAGCTATAACGCCGTCGGTGATAAGGAAATGCCTAACCAACGCGAAGATTTCATAGCCATACAACGGCAATTATTGAAAAAACTGCCGCACGCGCATTACCAGTTCCTGAAAAGCACCTCGTTTTCTTATTCAATAGGCTCTTATTTTTTTGTCCACGCCGGCATAGATCCTGACTGCCCGTTATCCCGGCAAAAGCCCGATGATCTGCTGTGGATACGGAGTGAATTTACCGGCTCAACCAAACCTTTTGAAAAAATCATTGTCCACGGCCACACCATAACCGATGAACCCGAACTGCTGCCCAATCGCATCGGCATCGACACCGGCGCCTATGCATCGGGCATCCTGACCTGCCTGGTATTACAGGCCGACCAGCAAAGACTGATCCAGACCCGGCCCGAATAACAGCCAGGCGCGTTCGAAACGTTCAACTCTCGATACTGGCCAGCGCGACATACTGCTACAATGCCGTTTTTTTCAACCGTATAAGACCCTAGAAAATGGACGTAATCCAACGTATAGCCGAAGAATTATCCGTCAACAGCCGCCAAGTCAGCGCCGCCGTATCGTTACTGGATGAAGGCGCGACGGTGCCGTTTATCGCCCGCTACCGCAAGGAAGCGACCGGCGGCCTTGATGACGGCCAGTTAAGATTGCTGGAAGAACGCCTGACTTACCTGCGCGAACTGAACGAGCGCCGCAAAACCATACTGGACAGCATCAGCGCCCAGGACAAGCTGACGCCGGAACTGGAAAAGGCCATTCGCGAAGCGGACACCAAAACCCTGCTCGAAGACCTCTACCTGCCCTACAAGCCCAAACGCCGCACCAAAGCGCAGATCGCGCGTGAAGCAGGGCTCGAACCCCTGGCCGATGCCCTGCTCGATGACCGCGGCCTGATTCCGGAACAGATCGCCGCCGGCTATATCGATGCCGACAAGGGCGTGCCGGACAGCGCCGCCGCGCTCGAAGGCGCGCGCCAGATCATCATGGAGCGCATCTCCGAAGATGCCGAACTGCTGGCCGAACTGCGCGAGCGCACCTGGCAGAAAGGCATCCTGCATGCCACCGTCGTCAAGGACAAAGAACGCGAGGCGGCGAAATTCCAGGATTACTTCGATTACCAGGAAGCGATCAGCAAGATCCCTTCGCATCGCGCGCTGGCGCTGTTCCGCGGCCGCAATGAGGATCTGCTCAATCTTGCTCTCAAACCCAGCGCCGAGGAAAAAGAGGAACACGATCTGTGCGCGCAGCTGGTGGCGCGCCATCTCCAAATTACTGACGTGTCCAAGCCGGCCGATGTCTGGCTGGCCGAAACCGCCCGCCTGGCCTGGAAAATCAAGCTGTTCACGCGCATCGACCTGGATTTGAAGCTGCGGCTGCGCGAAGCGGCCGAACTCGAAGCCATCCGCGTCTTCGCCAGCAATTTAAGAGACCTGCTGCTGGCCGCGCCGGCCGGCCCCAAGGCCACGATGGGACTGGACCCGGGCATTCGCACCGGCGTCAAAGTCGCCGTCGTCGATCCGACCGGCAAACTGCTGGCTACCGACACGATTTACCCGCATGCGCCGCGCAACCAGTGGGACGCATCGATAGACACGCTGGCCCGGCTGATCGCCCGGCACAATGTGGACCTGGTCAGCATCGGCAACGGCACCGGCTCGCGCGAAACCGACCAGCTCGTCGCCGATGTGATCAAACGCCACAGCGCGCTTAAATTCACCAAGCTGACCGTATCGGAAGCCGGCGCCTCGGTTTACTCGGCCTCGGAACTGGCCGCCAGGGAATTCCCCGAGCTCGACGTCTCACTGCGCGGCGCCGTGTCGATCGCCCGGCGCTTGCAGGACCCGCTGGCCGAACTGGTCAAGATCGAGCCGAAATCGATCGGCGTCGGCCAGTACCAGCATGACGTCAACCAGGTGCAACTGGCGCGCAGTCTCGACGCCGTCGTCGAGGATTGCGTGAACGCGGTCGGCGTCGATGTCAACACCGCCTCAGTGGCCCTGCTGAAACAGGTCTCGGGGCTGTCGGCCAGCGTCAGCGAAAACATCGTCGCGTTCCGTAACGAGCACGGCCCGTTCAAAAACCGCGCACAGCTGAAAAAAGTGCCGCGGCTCGGCGACAAGACTTACGAACAGGCCGCGGGCTTCTTGCGCGTCATGAACGGCGACAATCCGCTCGATGCCTCGGCGGTACACCCGGAAGCTTATCCGGTCGTCGAAGCGATCATCGAAAACACCGGCAAATCGATACGCGACCTGATCGGTCAAAGCAGTTTCCTGCGCACGCTGAACCCGGCCAATTACACCGATGAACACTTCGGCCTGCCGACCGTGACCGATATCCTGCAGGAACTCGAGAAGCCGGGCCGCGACCCGCGCCCGGAATTCAAAAGCGTGCAGTTCAAGGAGGGCGTCGAGAAAATCACCGACCTCAAGCCGGGCATGACCCTGGACGGCGTGGTCACCAACGTCGCCAACTTCGGCGCGTTCGTCGATATCGGCGTGCATCAGGACGGCCTGGTGCATATCTCGCATTTGTCGGACACTTTCGTCAAGGATCCGCGCGAAGTGGTCAAAACCGGCGATCTGGTCAAGGTCAAGGTGCTGGAAGTCGACGTCGAGCGCAAGCGTATCTCGCTGACCATGAAAAAAGACACCGAGGAAGCCCATCCCAGAGCCGAACGCAAACCTGCAAATGCGGACAGGAAACCCAGGCAGCGGGGACCGGAACCGCAAAAAATCACCGGCTCGATGGCTAACGCATTTGCCAAGGCGCTGAAAAAATAATTTGAAAAAGCTCTGCTATACTTGAGTGAATTATTCAACCAATGCGCAGGACTTGACATGACTAAACTCAACCGCTTTTTTGCTCCACTGCTATTAACGGGTCTGCTGACGGCTTATGCCCCTTTAAATCAGGCCGCTGACATGCAGCAAGGTTATGGCGATCTGTCTTATAGGACCGCTCCACAAATTGACAAGGCCCACCAGGAGACAACCTATGGCGGCAAGGTCGGCAGAAAAGCGGCATCCGCGTTTGCCAATTTAACGACAGGCGTGCTGGAAATCCCCAAGAACATGATCAACACGACCAACCAGAGCAATGTCTTCTACGGCATCATCGGCGGTCTCTTCAAAGGCATCGTCCATACGGCCGGACGCCTGGGCGTCGGCGTTGCCGATCTGGTTACGATTCCGCTGCCTACCAAGCCGATCGCCTATCCGGTCTACATCTGGGAGGATTTTGATGTCGATACGACTTATGGCGAAGTCTTCCGTCTGGATACCACGGAGCCGCCCGCCCCTATTGCGCCGACAGCAGCCGTACAACCGGCCGCGCCCGTTGTCGTACCGCCCAGCGCGCCGATAGTCGACCGCTCCGATGAATATACCCGGGAAACCAACAAAACCCTGGACACCTTCTTCGAAAAGGAAATGATGAAATAAACCTTATTGCTTCAATCCGCATCAGAGAAAAAAGCCCGATAGGACATCCCATCGGGCTTTTTTGTTTGGCCGCCACCTCATGGGCGCCGATGCCGTTCAGCGTTGAAAATCCGCGGATCGACGCCATTATAGTTGGAAACTCAGGGACTTAACTTAGGTCACAGAAACAGTCCCTACGTTGTTTTACAGATGTCATCGCCGTAGTGGATAATGAAAGTCACATTAACATTGATGGGAGTTGAGGTCGATGCCCGGAATATTACGCAGGTTGCTCGGTTTTATCGTACTGGTCGCCACTATAGGTCTGGCGACCTGTCAATCGATGGTGAAGGCCGAGCCTTTTGATTCCAGCTATTTTGCTGGCGCCTTTTTGACCAGTCACTCGCAGGCCGAGTAATGCATCACTTCAGAAAGCCAAAACGGTTTGTTGCCGATACGCTGCACCGCTATTCCCCCCGGGGATTGCTGCTTTATTTCTTGCCGATGTCGCTGATTCCGGCGACGTTTATCGCCTTGGGAAAAGGCTATCTGCCGGGCGTTCTTGTCAACGCCTCAGGTTTTGCGCTTTACATGCTGGCCGCCTGGTGCGTGCGCCAGGGCCTGCAGGCGGAGCATGTTTATAACCAAAGCCGCATCGCCCGTCCGCCCAAATGGCCGCTAAAAATGATATCGGCAATCATCACGGCGCTGACCACCGGCATGATCGCCTGGCTGGGCGCGCTGCATTCGCTGCCGGTAGCACTCCTGTTCGCCGGCGGCGCGTTTCTGGGCATGTATCTGAGTTACGGCTTCGATCCGCTTAAAGAGAAAAATATCGTTGTTGCCCACGGCTATTCCAGGGACGAAATCCTGAAGACGCTGGAAGATTCCTCACGCATTATCCGTAGTATCGAACAGGCCAGCGACCGGATCCGCAATACCGAACTAAACCAGCGTATCGAGCGTATTTGCGGGATTGCCGACGACATTCTGGCAGAAATCGAGGCCGATCCGCGCGATATCCGCCGGGCGCGCAAGTTCCTCAATGTCTATCTGGACGGCGCCAGGCAAGTGACCGAAGGTTACGCCAAAGCCCATCCGCAAGCCCAGTCCGGTGAACTGGAACAGAATTTCCGCAATGTGCTGGAAACCATTGAGTCGGTGTTTCAGGATCAGCATCAAAAACTGCTGGAAGAGGATGTTTTTGATCTGGATGTGAAAATCGAAGTGTTAACCACACAGCTTAAACGGGAAGGCATCCTTTAATGCCTTTTGACCACAGAGGATTTAATCATGAGTGAACAGCAAGCCTCCACGACGACTCAATCAACGTCAAGCTCCGAGAATATCGCCGCATCCAGGGAAATCGTCCCGGGCGTCAAAGCCGAGATGATCCCGCTTGCCGAGGCGCCGGCGGAGAGGCAACAACTCGTTAAGCAGTTGCTGAACGAAATCGATGTCCGCAATACCCAGTCGATCATTTTCTTCGGCAGCAAGGCGCAGGAACAGCTGACCACCATTTCCGACCGCATGCTGGACGGGGTCAAAAACAAGGACATCGGACCGGCTGGCGATGACCTGAACGAAATGGTGGCGACGATACGCGGCTTCGAGGTCGACGACCTGGATCCGAACAAAAAACAGGGCTTTTTCGACCGCCTGCTGGGCAAGGCCAAGCCGGTCGTCAAGTTCCTGCAGCAATACGAGGAAGTGCGCAAACAGATCGACATGATTACCGACAAGCTGGAGCGACACAAGACCAATCTGCTGACCGATATCGTCTCGCTGGACAAGCTTTATCAGGCCAACCTGGACTATTTCCATACGCTCGAGGATTACATCGCCGCCGGCGAGGAGAAACTGCGCGAACTCGATGACGCCGTCATTCCGGAACAGGCCAGGAAAGCCGAAACCAGCGGTGAAGTCATCGACGCGCAAAACCTGCGCGATCTGCGCGCGGTCCGCGACGACCTGGAGCGGCGCGTGCATGACCTGCGCCTGACCCGGCAGGTATCGATGCAAAGCCTGCCCGGCATTCGGCTCGTGCAGGAAAACGACAAGGGACTGGTCAACAAGATCAACTCGACCATTGTCAACACGGTGCCGCTGTGGCGCCAGCAATTGGCGACGGCCGTGACTATTTACCGCTCGTCGCAGGCGGCCGAAACGGTCAAGGCCGCGACCGACCTGACCAATGAACTGCTGGCCGCGAATGCCGAAAACCTGAAGCAGGCCAACGCCGAAACCCGCAAACAGCTGGAACGCGGCGTATTCGATATTGAAACGGTCAAGAAAGCCAACCAGACCCTGATCGCGACCATAGAGGAAAGCCTGCAGATCGCCGACCAGGGCAAGAAGATGCGCAGCGAAGCGGTCGTGCAGCTGGAGCAATGCGAAACCGAACTGAAAAAAACGCTGGCCTCGGCGCATGCCAAGGCAACTGGTTAATTACAGATTCTTACCCCGAAGAGCACGAAGATTATGTCGTTTCTTGCAGGCCGGGTTTACCAACCCCGCCTACCTCTCTTCGCGTCCTTCGTGGTTTTTATATGAATTCATTTTTTCTAAAACAGGAGCAACACAGTGGGCATTCTGGATAAGTTATTCGGCGAGTTTGTCGACGTCATCGAATGGACCGATGATTCCAGCGACACGATGGTCTACCGGTTCGAACGCTACGGCAACGAAATCAAATACGGCGCCATGCTGACGGTGCGCGAATCGCAGACCGCGGTGCTGGTCAGCGAAGGCCGCGTGGCTGATTTTTACGAGCCGGGCCTGTATCAGCTCGAGACGCGCAACATGCCGATCCTGACCACGCTGGAAAGCTGGCCGCACGGCTTCTCCAGCCCGTTCAAGGCGGAAGTGTATTTCTTCAACATGCGCCGCTTTACCGACTTGAAGTGGGGCACCAAGAATCCGGTCATGCTGCGCGACAAGGAGTTCGGGCCGCTGCGGCTTCGGGCCTTCGGCACCTATTCGATCCGCATCAAGGAGCCGCTCACGTTCATCAGGGAAATCGTCGGCACCGGCGCTCATTTCCAGACCGCCGGCATCAGCGACCAACTGCGCAACCTGATCGTCTCGCGTTTTGCCAGCATTATCGGCGAATCGGGCATTCCGATTCTGGACCTGGCCGCCAATTACGACGAGCTGAGCGAGTACATCACCCAAATGATCAGTCCGGAATTCGCCGCCTATGGGCTGGAAGTCCTGCAGTTGCTGGTCGAAAACATCTCGCTGCCGCCGGAAGTCGAAGCGGCCATGGACAAGCGCACCAGCATGGGCATCATCGGAGACCTGAGCCGCTACACGCATTATCAGGCCGCCGAGGCGATGACGGCGGCCGCCCAGAATCCCTCCGGCGCCGCCAACGAAGGCATCGGCATGGGCATGGGATTCGCCGTGGCCAGTCAGATGAGCCGGGCGTTCACTCAACAATCATCAGGACAAGCTCCGGCGACACCGCCGCCCCTGCCCGACTCGGCCGTCGTTTACTACGCGGCCATCAACGGACATCAACAAGGCCCATTCGAACGCCCTGTGCTTGATCAGAAAATCAGCAGCGGCGAGATCAACCGATCGACCCTGATCTGGCATGCCGGCCTCGCGGAATGGACGCCGGCCGAACAGGTGCCCGAACTGGCCGGCGCCTTCGCGCAGGTGCCTCCGCCGTTACCCAAATCATAATCACGCCGTCCGTGTTAAAAACCAAAACTTCATCCCGGCAAGCGCCGGGGCGTTTTCCGTGCGCGCAATGCGGAGCCGTGCTCAAATACGCCCCCGGCACGACGCATCTGGTCTGTGACTACTGCGGCTTTGAAAATCATATTGAATATCGCGCCGGCGTCATTGAGGAATACGACCTGCAGGAAGCCCTGAGGCGACTGTCGGAGCCGCATCCGGAAGCGCCTAAAGCGCAGATTCATTGCAACGAATGCGGCGCCGGGTTTCAGTTTGAAGCCAACATTCATGCCGGCGAATGCCCTTTTTGCGGCTCGCCGATCGTCACGGCCACCGGGCACAGCAAACCCATACAGCCTAAATCGCTGCTGCCGTTCCGCATTGATGAGCCCGAAGCGCGCCAGCGCTTCCAACGCTGGATTAAAGGCTTGTGGTTCGCGCCCAATGCCGTGAAAAAATATGCGCGCAGTCAGTCCAAACTAACCGGCGTTTATCTGCCCTACTGGACCTTTGACAGCGATACGGAGACGGATTATACCGGCGAGCGCGGCGATATTTATTATGTCAGCCAGCCGGTGCGGGTCACGCGCAACAATCAGACCGTCACGGAGATCAGGCGCGTGCCTAAAATCCGCTGGACGCCGGTCAGAGGTCATGTGAGCCGTTTTTTCGACGACGTGCTGGTCGGTGCCAGCAAATCATTGCCGCGCAAGATTCTGGATGCCTTGCAACCCTGGGATCTGGAACAATTGATCCCTTATGATGAACACTATCTGAGCGGTTTTCGCAGCGAATATTATCAGGTCAATCTCGATGAAGGCTTCGACCATGCCAAGCAGGTCATGGACAGCGCGATCTACCGCGACATCGCCTATGACATCGGCGGCGATCACCAACGGATTCACCAGGTCAGTACCCGGCACAGCGGCACGACCTACAAGCATTGCCTGCTGCCGGTCTGGTCGGCCGCGTTCCGCTACCGGAACAAATCCTATCGCTTCGTCATCAATGGCCGCACCGGTGAAGTCCAGGGAGAGCGCCCCTACAGCTGGTGGAAAATCGGCTTTGCGGCACTGGCCGCCCTGTTGCTGGCTGCCGGGGCTTATTTCTACCTGGAAAGTACCGGCGCCTTACAGCATAGTCAGAGCGGCTCTTATTACAACATGCCTTATTACCAGAACAACCGTTATTAACGCGGCCTGTTATGACGGGCCGCTAAAATAAAATTAAACCCGATTAAATAAAACCGTCGCGCTAGCGACACATTAATTAAATCGATCTAACTTCAACTGGCCGCGTAACATCAGTTATGAAATTCATACATCATTTAAAATCGCAATAATCCATATCTATTACTTCCCTGAGTTATATAGTTTTGACCATTCGGGCAGTAACCAATCAAAAGAGATCGAACAGATCATACAAAATTAAAAAACAGGGCAAATCACCTACTTGAAATAGGTGATTTGCCCTGTTTTTTAATATCCTGCCGATATCACTAAATCCCTATTAGCCGATATTACGCACGAACAATTATGTATTCCTTTAGCCGTGCCCGAGCACCATAGCCGTAAGATACGCGGCGGCTGGCCAAATTGACAAAAGCAGAGCTCGAGCCGCCTGCGTCGGGTTTCCGCTGAAGCACAAGCCCGAACTCCCTCCCCCTTAAACAGCCTTCCAATGCCATTACGATCTTAGTTGTTATTAAATACCTTTATCTAAAATGGCATCAATATTGCTTTATCCATGCCGGTTGTTCATTACTCATTACTTCCGCAATCCAGCCGGTCATCTGTAATGAATCTCTCGCCTATATATAACAGCTTGATAATTAAAAATAACGGATTAATCAAATGACACACTTTGCTTTATCTCCCCGATTAAAACTAAAGACCTTAATTTCCGTCTCTCTCGTCCTGTCCGCGTTGGCGCCAGCTTTATCTTTCGCCGGCAAAGCCATGGCTAGCCCCGATGAGATGGACTTCCCGCCCCGGGACATGGCAAAAGAGCAATTAGGCAAATTGCTGTTTTATGACAAAATTTTATCGGGCAATAAAAACACCTCTTGCGCATCGTGCCATCATCCTCTTGCCGGTACTGGCGACGGCCTGTCGCTGGGTGTCGGCGAAGGCGGAAAAGGACTGGGCATCATGCGCGATACAGGCAGCGGCAGCGACGCCATCGCCGAACGCGTGCCCCGCAATGCTCCGCACTTGTTTAACCTCGGCGCACGTGAATTTGTCCGCGTATTCCATGACGGGCGCGTTGAACAGGACAGTAGCGCGCCCAGCGGCTTTAATACACCGGCTGGCGATGCATTTTTAATGGGCATGGATCATGCGCTTGCCGCGCAGGCGGCATTTCCTCCGACCTCCAATACCGAGATGGCCGGCCAAGCCGGTGAAAATGATGTGGCTGACGCGGCCGCGGCCGGCGACCTCCAGCAGGTATGGAGCCTGTTGACCGCCAGAGTCATGGCAATCGAGGAATATCGCACGCTTTTTGCCGCCGCTTATCCTGATCTGCAAGTGCCTGAAAATGTTACCTTTACTCATATAGCCAATGCTATCGGCGCTTTTGAAGCCGCCGCTTACAGGGCCGATAACAGCCCTTACGACCGATATCTGCAGGGTGATAATCAGGCAATGAGCAAAAGCGCCGCGGAAGGCCTGAAAATTTTCACCGGCAAAGGCCAATGCGCCAGCTGCCATTCGGGGAAATTCCAAACGGATCATGATTTCCATGCACTGGGCGTGCCTCAAATTGGTCCGGGAAAAGGCGATGGCTTTAATGGCCATGATGATTACGGCCGGGAACAGGTCACAGGCGATGCCAATGACCGCTATCGGTTCAGAACCCCGACGCTTCGCAACGTGGCCGTTACCGGCCCATGGGGGCATGACGGGGCTTACAATACCCTGGAAGCCATGGTCAGGCATCACCTGAATCCAGAGCAAAGCCTTAATGCTTATGATGCGGCCCAGGCGGTCCTGCCCTCCCGCGCGGATCTGGATGCACAGGATTTTATTGTCCATAATGACGATACCAGCCGCTTCAATCTGGCAAACAGCATAGAAATCAACCCTGTGGCGCTTAATGACAACGAAATCAAGCTGCTGCTGGATTATTTACACGCCTTGACCGACCCCAACAGCCTGGATCTCAGATACACGGCCCCCGCTAGAGTGCCCAGCGGCCTTCCTCTGGCAGACTGAGCGACTCCGTAGTCAGGCCCTCCTCTGAGGGCAGGCTTCACACATAAAAGGCCGCGGGTGGGATGCTTTTACGGCTTCCCGTCCTGCGGTCTTGATCCCGTCCGAATTTTTACAGCCAGAGCCCGGCGGCTTATACCATTTGGCCGCTTGTGAACAATCAGATCAATTCAGCGATACTGCTGGCGGCTCTTTTGACATCCAGGAAAATCAGGCCCAACTTGGCGTTGGGCTTGGCCAGTACGGTCAATACCGCTTCCTTGCCGGCATAAGTCATCAGCACATAGCCCAAATCGCCTTTAATCAGCACCTGTTCCAATTCCCCGCGCGCCAGTTCCTGCGCGGTACGGTCGCCCAGCGACAACATGGCGGCGCTCATGGCGCCGACCCGGTCTTCATCCAATGAAGCCGGCAGCACGGAAGCCATCATTAAACCGTCGGTTGAAATGACACCTGTCGCCTCAATGTCCGCGGAAGCACCGTTCAATTCCGAAAGTACTGAAATTAACATATCTGAACGCATCAGAATCTCCTATTTGTCTCTGTAGGCGGTCGCCAGGTTGGTAAATAACGCACGGCTCATGCCGGAAATCTTAAGAAATTTTTCCAGTTCCTCCGCCAGGCTGGCTTCTTGGTAGGATTGCTGCATTACCAGGAGCGACAGGCCGGTAACGGCACTGATCGCGCTCAATATCTGGGCACAATATTCTTTATCGTCCCCATAGGTTTCAACAATCAGGGCGATCAGACGGTGATTGATCAACGTCATCGCACCCGCCATGAATTCAACCGGCAAATTGACTTTTACATGCACATCGCCCACTTTGAACATGTGCTCGGTATAGGCCTTATCGAAAGGCCCGCTGAATAACCCTTCCATCCACCGGGTATGGGTTTTCTTCAGTGATTCGACCCGCCCTTCCAGAAAAGCGGATGCCTCCGGAATGGCAAGCAGATGCTGGTAAAAATCCTCGGTAATTCCTGCCAGCTTGGGCTTGATTTGCTCACCTACCTCGATTAACAAGGCTTCCCGTTCAGGCGTCAACTCGCTGAACGATTTGGCGTATTGCGTTAATTTTTCAAAATCATGCGGCATATAATGCCCCCTAATGTCATTATCAGGGCTTACGCAAGCTTGTGGGGCGACTGAAGTCGCCCCCACAGGTTTTAAACCCGCTTGTTTCGACGGATGAATAGGCAAACTGCGTAAGTCCTAATTATTATAATTTTTGATTACTTAATATTATTTGTAAGAGCAACCTTTATATCCATGCATGCGATCACTCTTGAATCCAAGTATATACCAACTATTTCAGTAGGAAATTATAGATCCCCATTAATATTCAATTTCCGTGACATATTTCCCAAAACGATAAAATACCTGTTTTTCTTCTGAATCAAGCTCGGATTTGTCCGTTTTGTCTATTGATGGAACCGATAGGAAGAGCGGGGTATACCGGTTTAATCATTATCAGACTTCTGGATGTGGTTTTTTGCAAGCCTGCCCCTCAAGGGAATCTTGAATAGCGCATGATGAAAAAGTCGATACCGGCAAAAGGCAAAACGGCGCCTTGCCGCCAATATTAACCGCAAGGAACCGGTCCGACCGCTTGCAGTCGGACGGGAATGAATGAGGAAGTCAATACAATAGTACTATCGCGTTACAACCTTGAGAAACGGCCTTGCCGTTTTTGCAGGAAATGCTGCTCCAGCTTATGAAAATAAACATAAATGCCATAAATGAGCCCGCCCGCTACCGGCAATGCAAAATACCAATGCTCTTTGGCAAAGGCCAATACGCTTAATAATTGCTCGCCAAAGAAATAAGCCGGGGTTATGGTAATCGCCGCCCATACCCATGCGCTGAGCAGGTTGATCAAGGCAAACTGTTTTGCCGAGTATTTGGTGATGCCGATCGACATCGGAATGACGGTGCGCAAACCGTACATATAGCGCTGCATGAATATAATAGGCCAGCCGTATTTTTTCAGCAGCAGATGCGCGATCGCAAACTTGCGCCGCTGGCTATGCAGTTTGCGCTGGATAAAGCCTTTGTTGAAGCGCCCGATATAAAAGTAGATTTGATCGCCGGCAAAACCGCCTAAACCCGCCACAAAAACCGACATGAAGTACTGCATATCGCCGGTATGAGACAGGATCCCGGCCATGACCAGGCCGATTTCACCTTCTAATATGGACCACAGGAACAGGATAATATAACCGTATTCCTTAAGCCAACCGATAAATAATTCTTCCATTAAGCTTTAAGTTTCAGTGAGATACTACTCAAATTGCAACTACGATTGATCCCTTCATAGTTTGGTCGATGGTGTAACCCTCCCTATCCCGGCATAAGCCCTGATGGACGGCCGCGGAAGACTATAGGTTAATAGTGCTGTCAAAGCAACATAAGCTTTGCCTGTATGGATGGGGTTGAGCTGTAATCCTAAAGGGCCGCGGAAGGCATGTCAGTGAAATGCCGGGCACGAGTCCGTGCGCAAGTTCACGGGCTTTGATACGGCGGCCGGCTTACAAAGTCTTTACCGGCTCATCCGCATTATTGAGAAGTTTTCGATAGTTGATCGAAACCTTAAGACCCGCGAAACGACCTGCCATTTTGATCAGTTCCTGGGTCGACGAATCGAATGTCAGCTTCACCTCGCTTAGCGCGCGGTCTTCATAGCCTTTTTCTATATTGTGGGTTTCCAGCAGAAAATGATAAACGTACACTTCGTTCCGTTCCTCGATGCGCACTTCCAGCGGCGCGCCCAACTGCGCGATGACGGCCGGTTTCCTGGGCAGTTCGGCGGTAATCTTTTCCAGCAGATCGGTGTTGGCCCGCAGCTGTCTTTTGTCTTCATCGATTTCAGCGCCGCCGATCGAGCGTAATGACACTTCCAGAAACTTGGGCGGAGCGATCTGCAGGAATAATGACGAGAAAGACCAGGAGGTAATGCGATCCTCCTCGTTAAAAGTTAAATCCGAATAGAATTTGATTTCCGGCTTAACCGGCTGATTGCGGCTGTCGACCTTACGGAACCAATAGCGAAAGCGCCGCCCCTCTGCCGTGGGATCATTCTCACTGGGATACAGCCTGGCCAGCGAAATAAAATCCTTGCTGTACATGATCGGTTTTTTAAATTCCAGGCTAAAATCATCGGCCGCCACCACGGTAAAGTAGCGGTCGAACTCGCCCATTTGCAGATACGTCTGATAGGCGCGCAGCCAATAAATGCAGCCGGTCAGCGACATGGCCAACAGCAACAGGGCAATCCCGCGAAGGCCGCGCTTGATGACAGCCATGTCAATGGCGTGTTTCGGATTCATGCGTGACGGTCTCATCGGCTAACAGGCTTTCCACGTCAACCTTGTCAAAATGGTATTGCTCGCTGCAGAATTCGCAGCCGACCTCAATGGCGCCCCGCTCTTTCAGAATATTTTCCAGATCCGCCCGTCCCAGCGCCCGTAAAGTTCGTTCAAGCCTTTGGCGGGAACAAACGCATTTGAACATTACCGGTTCGGGATCGAACATTCGAACTTTTTCTTCATGGAACAGGCGATGCAGCATCGGCTCGCAATCCAGCGCCATTAACTCCTGCTCGGTCACGGTGTTTGCCAGCAGCTCGATGCGCTCCCAATCGGCCCGGTAATTTTGCTGCGCCGGCAACTCCTGCAATAACAGGCCTGCCGCCTGGGTATCATTGGCGAACAGCCATAAACGGGTACGCAGTTGCTCCGATTGGGTAAAATAGGTTTCCAGGGCGTTGGCAAGACCCTCGCCCTGTAGCGGCACGATACCCTGATAAGGCTCGCCGTTTTCAGGCTCTATGGTCAATACCAAGCGCCCGTGCCCGAACATCTGCTCCAGCGGACCGGCCGTCACGGCATCGGCGCTTCTGACCAGCCCCCTTATTTTTCGGTCATGCATGCACTGCGCAACCAGTGTTTTCAGATCACCGTCGCCCTGCGCCTGCAATATCATCGATCCTTTGAATTTAACGGTAGCGGACAGCATCGTGACGGCCGCCAAGGCTTGTCCCAACTGCCGCATCACATTGTGCGGGCCCCGCTGATGCTTCTTTGCCGCTTGCCAGCTGGTTTCCAGCTTGACCCATTCGCCGCGAACGCCCAGCTCTTCAAATAAAAAACGGCGTAAAACATCTTGTTCTCTCATGTCTATCCAGTGTTGATTGTCGTTACTTGTATACACTTTATTCTCATTTCAGATCAGAGTAACCTGTGTTCAAACAGTTCCTGATCCACCTATGATCGAGGTTTATGAATTATGATTATCTCATCAAAAAAGCTCGCACTGCCAGACCCGGCGAGCGCATTGCCGGGCCGTGATACCCCCATGCCGGTGACCAACCGGCATTTCGTTACCGGCAACCCGATCCTGCCGCCGTTTCCGGCCACCCTGGAACAGGCCATATTCGGCCTGGGCTGCTTTTGGGGCGCGGAACGAAAATTCTGGGAATATCCGCGCATCTACAGCACCGCCGTCGGATACAGCGGCGGTTATACGCCCAATCCGACTTATGAAGAAGTCTGCTCGGGACTGACCGGCCATGCTGAAGTGGTCAAAGTCGTTTATGACCCGGCTTTGACGAGCTTCGGCGAACTGCTGCGGCTGTTTTGGGAAACTCACGATCCCACTCTGGGCATGCGCCAGGGTCCTGACATCGGCACGCAATACCGCTCCTGTGTTTACACCTGCACGCGGGAGCAACTTGATGAGGCCCTGGCATCAAGAGCCCATTACCAGCACCGGCTCACCGAGGCGGGCCTCGGGAAAATAACGACAGAGATCCGGCCGGCCGGCGCATTTTATTATGCCGAGGATTATCATCAGCAATATCTGGCCAAGAGGCCCGGAGGCTATTCCTGCATAATACCTATCGAGCTCAGCGGCCGACCGAAATACACTGACTGAAAGCGCCCGGTAATAAGCGGCGCAGTGAAGCGCATCGCTCGCGAACGATGCGCCTCCTGTCGTCGGCGCATCCTATGTTTAAGCAGGGAAATTATTGACGACCAAATCCTGATCATCAGTTATTTCTGATGCTGCCTGGGCGGCTTCAGTCGCCCAGGCAGGTGCTCGAGACCTCTCCAGCCGGAGTCCGAACCAATGGACACAAAATTGTCATATCAGCGGTCGATACTATCTGCCGCTGATTTTTTTTGCGGATTCTCCGGCCTCGTTTATTAATTTATGCCCGCCCGCTGGGCTCATTGTATAATTCGAGGCACTGTTTTTATTTCCAGACCAAGCAAGGACTGATTGAACTTTATGACCTCTGAAAAGCGCCCTACTCGCCGCCGCCGTGGCATTTATCTGTTACCTAATCTGTTCACCACGGGAGCCATGTTCGCCGGTTTCTACGCCATTACCTCGGCGATGGGCGGGCGTTACGAGACCGCCGCCGTGGCGATTTTTGTTGCGATGGTCCTGGACGGACTCGACGGCCGCGTGGCGCGCCTGACCAATACGCAGAGCGAATTCGGCGTGCAGTACGACAGTCTGTCGGATATGGTTTCGTTCGGCATGGCGCCGGCCCTGGTCATGTATCTGTGGGCTTTTTCCAGCCTCGGCAAGCTGGGCCTGTTCGCGGCCTTTGTCCATATGGCCGGCGGCGCCCTGAGGCTCGCGCGCTTCAATACCCAGGTCGAGTCTGCCGACAAGCGTTATTTTCAGGGACTACCCAGCCCCGCCGCGGCCGCCATCCTGGCCGGATTCATCTGGATTTGCCTGGAATATGGCTATGATATTGAAGTGCTTAAATATCTCGCGATTGTGTTGACCATCAGCACCGGACTGCTGATGGTCAGCAACTTCCGCTATTCCAGTTTCAAGGAAATCGATTTGAAAGGCAAAGTGCCTTTTGTCATGGCTATTGCCGTCATGCTGGGCATTGCGTTTATCATGGCGCAGCCGCAAATCATGTTGTTTGCATTGTTTTTGGCTTATGCGATTTCAGGCCCCGTCATTACGCTGGTTATGCGCAGACGCCGACTGCAGGGGCGCAAATCCTGAAAAAATCTGCTTGAGAGCCCACAGCCAATCGCGTATAGTCAAGATTATGTCCATTCAGTCCGCCACGCCTTTTAAAGCCCTTTTGACTGTCGCCCGATCTTCCGGGCCAGGGCTGCGCGCTTTGCTGTGTCTATCTTTACGATTCCTGCCCTGACGGGCGCATTCTTCTCTCTTATTTTGTTTAAACCCCTTTACTTAATCACTATCGACGGACGAGTTGATAGCTCTCCATGTATGGAGCCCCTATGAAAGACAAATTAATCATATTCGATACTACCTTGCGCGATGGCGAGCAGAGCCCCGGCGCATCAATGACGCGCGATGAAAAAGTCAGGATCGGCAAGGCGCTGGAACGTTTGAGAGTGGATGTGATCGAGGCCGGCTTTCCCATTGCCAGTCTCGGCGATTTCGAGGCCGTTCAGGCCGTGGCCAAGGCCGTAAAAGACAGTACCGTATGCGGCCTGGCCAGGGCGCTGGACAAGGACATCGACCG
Source organism: Methylobacter sp. BBA5.1 (assembly GCF_000746145.1). Lineage (NCBI taxonomy): Bacteria > Pseudomonadati > Pseudomonadota > Gammaproteobacteria > Methylococcales > Methylococcaceae > Methylobacter > Methylobacter sp. BBA5.1. The sequence goes on along the minus strand of NZ_JQKS01000005.1, from coordinate 129,136 downwards.
CGCCGGCGAGGCACTCAAAAATGCCAACCGGTCACGCATTCATACATTTATCGCCACCTCGCCTATCCACATGCAGATGAAACTGCAGATGCAGCCCGAGCAGGTGATCGAATACGCCGTCAGAGCCGTGAAACGCGCGCGGCAGTACACCGATGACGTCGAGTTTTCGGCCGAAGATGCGGGCCGTTCGGAAGAGGACTTTCTATGCCGTATTTTCGAGGCGGTTATCGATGCCGGCGCCACGACGCTGAATATCCCCGACACGGTCGGCTACAGCATTCCGCAACAGTTCGGAGAGACCATCGCCAATCTGATCCGGCGCATACCGAATTCGGACAAGGCCATTTTCTCCGTGCATTGCCATAACGACCTGGGTCTGGCCGTCGCCAATTCCCTGTCGGCAGTCATGAACGGCGCGCGCCAGATCGAGTGCACGATCAACGGCCTGGGCGAGCGTGCGGGCAATGCCTCGCTGGAGGAAGTCGTCATGGCGGTCCGCACCCGCCAGGATGTCTTCGCCTGCCAGACCGGCATCGACACACGCGAGATCGTCACCTGCTCGAAACTGGTCTCGTCGATTACCGGCTTCCCCGTGCAGCCTAACAAGGCCATCGTCGGCGCCAATGCCTTTGCGCACGAGTCCGGCATTCACCAGGACGGGGTGCTGAAAAGCCGCGAGACTTACGAGATCATGCGTGCCGAGGACGTCGGCTGGACAGCCAACCGCATGGTCATGGGCAAGCACTCCGGCCGCAATGCCTTCAAGAGCCGCATGACCGAGCTGGGCTTTGAATTTGCCTCCGAGGAAGAATTGAATGAAGCCTTTTTCCGCTTCAAGCAATTGGCCGATAAAAAGCACGATATCTTCGATGAAGACCTGCAGGCGCTGATATCGGAAGTCGGTTTCGAGTCCGAGGATGAACTCGTCAAATTGATTGCCCTGAAGGTCTGCTCCGAAACCGGCGAAATTCCCAATGCCACGGTCACCTTGCGCATCGACAATCAGGAAGTCACGGGTACCGCCACCGGCGGCGGCGCTGTCGACGCCAGCCTTAAAGCCATCGAGAAACTGGTGCGGTCCGACGCCTCGCTGGAACTTTACTCGGTCAACAATATTACCAACGGTACCGATGCTCAGGGCGAGGTGACGGTGCGTCTCGAAAAAGCGGGCCGCATCGTCAATGGCCTGGGCGCCGATACCGACATCGTGATCGCCTCGGCTAAAGCCTATGTCAATGCCATCAACAAGCTGCAAGCGCCGGATCAGCGCCGGCATCCGCAAAAAGGCGATGTCTAGCCTTTTAACAAACCGCCATGGATAACGCGCTGCGCTTGCAATACCTGGAGGCGATGGGAATCGAGGTATGGGTTCCCAGAGCCGCGCCCGCGCACGACGAAAGTCCGCAACCGCCCGCTGCCGAGGCACTGCCGGCCGTCACTGAAGCGCCGGCGCCGGCCGAACGGCAACCGGTTGACAGAACGCAAGCCGAGCCCGACGACTGGGATTCATTACAAGCCGAAGTGGCAACGTGCCGAAAATGCGCTTTATGCGAAACGCGCACGCAAACGGTTTTCGGCACCGGCAACAGACGGGCCGACTGGATGGTGATCGGCGAAGCGCCGGGGCAAAGCGAAGATCAGCAAGGCCGGCCTTTTGTCGGCAAGGCTGGGCAACTGCTAACGGAAATGCTGCGAGCCCTGGGCCTGGACAGGGAGAAAGACGTATTCATCGCCAACATCTTAAAATGCCGCCCGCCCGGCAATCGCGACCCGAAAGCCGACGAGATTGAAGCCTGCCATGCGTATCTGCAGCGGCAGCGGGCACTGGTTCAGCCCAAGATCATTCTGGCTGTAGGGCGCATTGCCGCGCAGGCCTTGTTAAAAACCAAGGCCCCGTTAGCCAAGCTCAGAGGCACTGTGCATACTTTAGATGAAACGCCGGTGGTTGTGGTTTATCATCCTGCCTATTTATTACGATCGTTGCCAGAAAAGCGCAAAGCCTGGCTGGATCTACAATTAGCGATGAAAACGTATACAGAAGGTTGATTATGCAGGCGTTGTTAGACAAGATAAAAAATTGGCTGGTTTATGATGCGGACAGAGAGTTTTATGCCAAAATATTTCCCGATTCAGTCGACAGAAAAGATTTGATGCGCATTAGAAGAATGGCGTTATCCGATTTACCCGGGGTGATAACGGTCGAAAGAAAAAGTTATCAGTTTCCCTGGGGCGAAGATATTTTCAGGGATTGCTTCAGAGCCCGTTATGAATGCTGGGTTTGCGAAGAACAGGACAAAGTGCTCGGTTATTGCATTGCCTCGATCGCGGTTGGCGAGGCGCATGTATTGAATATTTGCGTGGACCCTGCCGAGCAAGGCCAAGGCATTGGCCGGAAACTGCTGGAGAATCTGATTGAAACGGCAAGAGGCCGGGCCGAAACGGTTTTTCTGGAAGTGCGGCCGTCCAATACCGTCGCCATCGCGCTTTACGAAAATTTGGGCTTCAACGAAATAGGCATCAGAAAGGATTACTATCCGGCTGAAAACGGCCGCGAGGATGCGCTGATGCTGGCATTGGAACTTTTTTAACAGCATCACCCGCGCCTCATTCATCGGTTTCAAATAGCGGACCAGGTGGCACAGTCCGCTATTTCCATCATCTTCCGGTTTTATTAACCACCCTGCTTCGCCAGCTTGAATCCTACATTCCGCGGCAAAATTTGATCCAATCAGAATTATTTCAGTATCGATTGTTAATCGGCCTGCTCATTTTCCTTGATTCCCAGGCGTTTTAATCTGGCAATGCCTACGGATTGATGCCCTGATACCGTAAATGAACAGACACATAGGGGCAAACCTGTGTGTTCGCCCTTGCTCAACGGTTCACCTTTGGCCAGCGGTTCCCCCGATAATTTATTATGCACCCGAAGCAGGGCGGACACATAGGTCCGCCCCTACAATGCATTCGCACGATACAGGCGCCCCCTTTGATTTGTATGAGCCGCATCGCAAATTATTAGGTGATTTCCATGTTACCTATTATTCCGGCAGTGGCTGAATTGGCTGCGGAATGTCGGTTGAATCGAAACACACCTGCCGTTGGCAAATCTTTATCGTCAAATCTGCTTTTCTCAGAATCAAGCCCGGGGACATCAAGTCTGTTAAAGCTCCCCATTGTTCAATAGCAACCTCCATTGAATACTCAATAACTCCTCTTTGTGTTTCATCGGTTGATTACCTGACGGATTCAGCTGTCCTGAATAGAAAAATAATTAAACTATGTTATTTAACTCACTCAATTGCGTGATTTTACACATAAATATTAAGGTAATAATTGCCGCTTTTTTTAAAAACAGCGCCATCACGCGGACCATCGCAGTCAGCGCTTAACTATTAACATGGCATGTAAAATGCTTAACATTAGCAGATCATTAACTAATAAATTAAACAATAATGAAAAAATACGTATTCTTATTAGGAGCGAGTTATTTAGGAAGCGGGATTGCTGCCGAACCAGCACCGACAGACCAGGCCGACATCATTGCCGGCCAGAATAAAGAACATGTGCAAATCGCGGAAGATGCCATGCTTCTGGATACGATGATCATCAAGGGGCAGTCATCCAATATCGATGTGCCTTTCGGCTCTTATCTCGACCATTCCAAGATAGCGCTATCCAGGACGGCTATCAGCGACACGGCCAAAATGTTCAGCGACGTACCCGGCGTAAGCCTTTCCGGCGGCGGCGGTATTTCAAGCAGGCCCATTATTCATGGCATGGCGGATGACCGCCTGCGCGTACAAGTAGACGGCATGAATTTGATTTCGGCCTGCGCCAACCACATGAATCCGGCTCTTTCCTATGTCGCCCCTTCCAGCGTCCTCAGCGCCCAGATCCTGGCCGGCATTACACCGGTGAGCCTGGGCGGCGACAGTATCGGCGGGACTATTCGCGTCAATTCGGCCGACCCCGAATTTGCCGAGGACGGCGAGGCGCCTTTGATCAGGGGCCAGTTGTCAGGCTTTTACCGCAGCAACGGCGATGCGTACGGCGGCAATATTTCCGCCTCGATCGCGAATGAGAATGCCTCACTGACTTACACGGGCTCTTCGGTACAGTCGCGCAATTACAAAGCCGGCGGCAATTTCACGACCGCCAACCGAATCAACGGCAATGACGTCGTCGCCTCTTCGCTCTATCGTTCCGAAAACCAGTCGCTGTCATTGGCTTTGCGCAACGACAATCACCAGGCCATTATTAAGGTAGGCCAACAAAATATCCCTTATCAGGGCTTCCCCAATGTGCGCATGGACATGGTCGGCGACGACAGCTGGTTTGCCAATGTTTCCACCAAGAGCCAGTTCGACTGGGGTAATCTGGAAACACGCGCCTATCACGAGGATGCCCGGCACAAGATGAACTTCCTGAAGGACAAAGGCGGCGAAACGGGGCGGACCATGCCCATGGATACGCACGGCATCAACCAGGGCTTGTTGGTCAAGGCCAATATCGACCTGACCGACCAGCATATGCTGACCGTCGGCAGCGAATACCAACGCTACCGCCTGAATGACTGGTGGGATCCGATCGGCACCAACCCGATGCGAATGATGCAGGGGCCGGGACCGTTCTGGAACATCTTTGAAGGCAAGCGCGACCGGTTTGATGTATTCACCGAATGGGAAGGCCGCTGGAACCAGCAATGGCTGACCCAGGTCGGCATCCGCGTGGGCGGTGTGGAAATGGATGCCGGCAATGTCATGGACTACGGCAAAGTGACCGAAGAGGCCGGAGCGTTCAACAGCACCAAGCGTAAACGTACCGATGTCAATATCGACTGGACGGCATTGGCGCGCTATACCTTCAACGATATGCAGACTTACGAGCTGGGCATTGCCAGAAAAACCCGCTCGCCTAGCCTTTACGAACGCTATGCCTGGTCGCGCGGCACCAAGATGAACATGATGGGCATGACCATGGTCATGCCCATGAGCATGTTCATGAACAACTGGGTCGGCGACGGCAACGGCTATGTAGGCAATGTCAATCTGCAGCCCGAAGTCGCCCATACCGTCAGCGCGACCGCCGACTGGCACGACGCCAACATGGAAGACTGGCAAGTCAAGGTCACGCCTTTTTATACCACCGTCGACAATTATATCGATGCCGAGCTGTGCCAGCCGGCCAACGGTGTAACCTGCGCCAGCCCCGCGAGCGGCGGCTTCAACCTGCTGCAACTGAACAACTTTGATGCGCATCTGTTCGGCGTCGATGTGTCCGGCAGGAAACTGTTGCTGCAATCCAGCCAATACGGCAGCCTGACCGGTAAAGCGATCATGAGCTATGTCAGAGGACAAAACAACGACACAGGCGGCAATCTGTATCAGCAAATGCCGTTTAATGCCCTGGTATCACTGGAGCATCAATTGGGCGGCTGGACCAGCACGATTGAAACCCAGATCGTCGATGCCAAAAACCATGTACAGGACGTGCGCCTGGAGCCGCAAACAGCTGGATATGCACTGCTGAATCTGCGTAGCAGTTACAGCTGGAAGCATATGCGCATCGACGCTGGCATAGAAAACCTGCTGGATAAAAATTACGCCCTGCCGTTAGGAGGTACTTACATTGGCGAAACCAGCGTGGCCGGAACCGCGGTGCCCGGCATGGGCCGCTCGTTCAATGTCGGCCTGACGTTGACCTATTAGCCCCTTCTCCGGTTGCGCCCGGCAAGCGCCGGCCAACCGGAAACCCTGTCCTGCATTCTGCAACAGGATCAATAACCGGCTTCGGCAACCCTGACGCCAAAGCCGCGCCTCATCCGTATCATTATTAATAAGCATAAAAAAACCGCGCGGGATACAGACAACTGCATCCCGCGCGGTTTCTTCATCAATCCGCCTGTACTTTTCCGGTTATTGCTTATTTCAAGGCGGCCGTGACATGCGGCTCGATCGCCTGATACATGGTTTGATGCATGCGTGGGTTGGCGGCGATCACATTGCCCGATCCCATGTATTTGTCATTGAAGGAAAAATCGGTGACAACGCCACCGGCTTCCTTGATCAGCAGGATGCCTGCCGCCATATCCCATTCATGCAGGCCGATTTCCCAGAAACCGTCCAACCGGCCGGCGGCCACATAAGCCAGGTCCAGCGCCGCGGCGCCGGCCCGCCGGATACCGGCCGAATCCGCCGACAAAGCGCGGAACATGCCCAGATAAGCATCGAGGTGCTGTGGGTTTTTAAAAGGAAAGCCCGTGCCGATCAGCGCGCCCATCAAGCCGGTCTGAGCCGTGACTCGAATACGGCGGCTATTCAGCATGGCGCCGCCGCCGCGCTTGGCGGTAAACAACTCATCGCGCAACGGGTCATAAACGACGCCCACTTCGATTTTACCTTTGTGCATCAAGGCAATGGAAACGGCATATTGCGGAAAGCCATGCAGGAAATTCGTTGTGCCGTCCAGCGGGTCGATCACCCAGATAAAATCATTGCCTTTGTGCTCGCCGCTTTCTTCAGCCAGAATACCATGCTCGGGATAAGCGGCTTTGATGATGTTTATGATCTCTCGCTCGGCCATTTGGTCGATTTCGCTGGCAAAATCATTTTTGCTTTTCTGGTTGATGCGTAAACGACCGACATTGTCGGCGGAACGTACGATAAGGTCGCCGGCGCTTCTTGCGGCGCGGACGGCAATATTAAGCATTGGTTGCATAGGCTGAATTTGTAATGAGCAAGTAGAAAACATCCATAGCATACCAAATCTTTTGCTAAAATTGACTCTTTTTTCCACGAAGAGACAACATTGCTGTCCAATATCAAAATCGTTCTGGTCGAAACTTCGCATCCGGGCAATATAGGCGCCGTCGCTCGGGCCATGAAGAACATGAGGATGGATAATCTGTGGCTGGTCGCGCCCAAGATTTTTCCGAGCGCCGAGGCAACCTCGCGGGCATCCGGCGCCGATGATGTGCTCGCGCGCGCAACCGTCTGCCAAAGCCTGGAGGAAGCGGTTGCCGATTGTCAGCTGGTGATCGGCGCCAGCGCCCGCTGCCGGACCATCAGCTGGCCGGAAATGACGCCCCGCGAATGCGCCGAAAAACTGGCTGTTGAAGCCCGGACGGCAAAAGCCGCCATTATCTTCGGCCGGGAAAATTCCGGGCTGAAAAACCACGAGCTGGATCTGTGCCGTTATCTGCTGCGCATTCCCTGCAACAGCGAATACAGCTCATTGAATCTTGCCGCGGCCGTGCAGGTGATCTGTTATGAACTGTTCGTCGCCTCCGGCCAGCCGCACGAAATCACGATCGGCGACAAGGGCGAGGATCCGCAGGCCACGACGACGCAAATGGAGATGTTTTACGACCATCTCTATGAGGCCCTGACCGATATCGGCTTCATGCATCCCGACAAATCAAAATCGATCATGCGCCGCCTGCGCAGGCTTTTTAATCGCGCGCAACTCGATACCAAAGAAGTGGACATCCTCAGAGGTATCCTGAGAATGTCTCAGGGCCATAAAAGGAATCAATGACATGTTCAACCGATTGAAAGAAGACATCCTGTGCGTTTTCGAGCGTGACCCGGCGGCGCAATCCGTTTTCGAGGTCATTACCGCCTACCCCGGCATTCACGCCATCCTGATTCACCGCATCAGCCATTATTGCTGGAACGCCGGTTTCAAATGGCTGGCGCGCTTTATCGCCCATATCGGCCGCTGGCTGACAGGCATCGAAATCCATCCCGGCGCCCAGATAGGCCGGCGCTTCTTTATCGATCACGGCATGGGCGTCGTGATCGGCGAGACCGCCGTGATCGGCGACGACTGCACGTTGTATCACGGCGTCACGCTGGGCGGCACGACCTGGCAGAAAGGCAAGCGCCATCCGACGTTGCACAACGGCGTGGTCATCGGTGCCGGCGCCAAGGTTTTAGGACCTATCGAGATCGGGCAAGGCGCCCGCGTCGGCTCGAATTCGGTCGTCTTGAAACCCGTCCCGGCCGGCGCGACGATAGTCGGCATTCCGGGCCATATCGTCGACACCAAAGTCAAAAAAGCAACGATGGGGCGCGATGCGATCGCCAGCAAGATGGGCTTTGACGCCTATGGCGCAACAGCCGATATGCCGGACCCCATCGCCAACGCCATCAACCGCATGCTCGATCATATTCATGTGCTGGATGAACAGATAGAAACCATGAAAAAAGCACTGAATGACGCCGGCATTGCCTACTCGGAGACACCGATGCCTGATCTGGAAGGTTGTGAAATCGAGGACGGCTACGAAGACCGGAAAGAGGAAATCTAGACACCGGTTTGCGCCCCGGACATTTCGTCCCTACGGGCGCGCGGCCCCATCCCTTCGTCCCGGCAATTCCGCTCATGCAAACGGCAAGACTTTGTCGCGGGGCCGGAAGCGCCTGATTAAGAAACCCTTAACTAACTGATTACAATAGTTTAATACTTTAATAGGGATGACCGTCGGCAGATAAAAATAATGACCCTATAAAAGTTGACTATTTTGCTAGGTTAAGTATAGTAATGAGAACCTATTGTATTTATAAAGGATAGTCTTGTGCGCTTAACCACTAAAGGCCGCTATGCCGTGACAGCTATGCTGGACCTGGCTTTTCACAGCCAGAAGAAGCCAGTTACCCTAACCGATATTGCAACTCGTCAAACAATTTCCCTGTCTTATCTGGAACAGTTATTTGCGCGTTTACGCCGTGCCGGCATGGTCAAAGGCGTTCGCGGGCCGGGCGGCGGCTACAAGCTCAGCCGCAAGGCCAATGACATCAATATCGCCGATATTATTGCCGCCGTCGATGAACCGCTTGATTCCACCAAGTGCGGCGGCGAAGCCAACTGCCAGAATAACCAGGCCTGCCTGACCCATGACTTATGGATGGGATTGAGCGAACAGATTCGCCATTATCTGACCGGCATCAGTCTGGGTGAATTGCTGGAAAGGCATCAGGTTCAGGAAGTTGCCAAAAGGCAGGAGCAAGATGCTGAGCGAGTGATTGAAATCCATCGCCAAAATGGAGCTAGAGCTTAGTTTAAATGATCTACCTTGATCATAACGCGACAACCCCGATCGACGAACGGGTGTTGGACGCGATGCTGCCCTTTCTCACCACTTTCTACGGCAATCCATCCAGCCTGTACCGTCCGGGCCGGGTCGTTCGAAGCGCCCTGGAGACGGCCCGCGGACAGGTCGCCTCGCTGGTTGGCGTACAGCCTGCGCAGGTCATTTTCACCAGTGGCGGCACCGAAGCGAATAATCTGGCTCTGGCCGCGGGCAACCCCGATGCCGGACTTGCCATTTCAGCCATTGAGCACCCTTCCATTGCCGAACCGGCCCAGCGCATGAACAGCCAGGGTCGTGAGCTTGCCATCGTTGCCGTCGATGCCGACGGCCTGATTACCCAAGAGGCCATCGACGCCATTATCAGGCGCAAGCCCGGCCTGGCGTCTTTCATGCTGGCAAACAATGAAACCGGCGTCATCCAGGATGTGGCCGCCTATGCGCGGCAATTAAGGGCGCATCGGATTTTCGTGCATACGGACGCCGTGCAGGCGCTGGGAAAAATCCCGGTAGACTTCAATCAGCTCGGCGTGCACTTGATGTCCCTATCCAGCCATAAAATCTACGGGCCGAAAGGCTGCGGCGCCCTGGTGTTCGAAAAAGGCGTCGAAATCAATCCGCTATTACTGGGCGGCGGCCAGGAACAGGATCTGAGAGCCGGCACCGAAAACGTCGCGGCCATCATCGGATTCGGCAAAGCGGCGGAACTGGCCGGAGTGGAACTGGCCGAACGCAGCCGGCGCCTGCTCGCTTTAAGGGAACAGCTCGAAGATGGCTTGACAACCATCCCCGGCTTGACGATTTTTGCCCGGCAGGCTCAGCGATTGCCCAATACCGTCCAGTTCGGCATAGACGGGCTCGACGGCGAGATGCTGCTCATGAAGCTGGATCAGAAAAACGTCGCCGTTTCCAGCGGCTCGGCCTGCGCCAGCGGCGCCAGAGAGCCCAGCGCCGTGCTGACGGCCATGGGCGTCGAACCCGAGCTGGCCAGAAGCGCCATTCGCGTCAGCCTGGGACAAGCCAATACGGCCGCCGACATCAGCAAATTCATTGAATTATTGAAATCCTTGTTGTAAAGGATCAAGTACCAAGAGGTTATTATGTCTGTTTCATTAACGGAAAGCGCAGCGAATCAAATCAAGAAACAACTGGAAAAGCGCGGCAAAGGCATCGGCTTAAAACTCGGCATCAAAAAATCCGGCTGCTCCGGTTATGCTTATGCGCTCGATTATGCTGATGAACTGGCCGAGAACGAAGTCGTGTTTGAACACTTCGGCGTCAAAATCATCGTTCAGGAAGCCGATCTGCCGGTGGTTGACGGCATCGAAGTCGATTACCGCCGCGAAGGCATCAATGCGGCGTTCCAGTTCAACAATCCCAATGTCAAAGCCACCTGCGGCTGCGGCGAGAGTTTTTCCGTTTAACAGCCAGGCTCATGGAGCGGCTAGCAGACAGCCGCTCTCACCTGCCCTTTCAACAACGTCAACGTCTCAAGCCATTGGCAAAACAGCCCTGCTGAATAAAATACAGCGCCTGTTCTACGGCAGGCTCCCGCTGCATAATAAAGGGATGTGAGTAAGGCACAACGATAAAATCCTGCATGCCCGCCACCCGCGCCCGGTTTACCGACACCTTGCCGTCGTTAACACCAGGAATGAGCAAAGAGAGCAAAGGATTGACGCTTCTATCACCGGCGATCACCCCTACCGGAAAATTCACAGGCCCCAAGGCATTGGGCAGACTATCTTTATCCGTACCCAACTGTAACCCGGCCGGACCGTTTAACAGATAAAACAATGGCCAGCCTGCCAGTCTGTCGACAATTTCACTGCCCTGGCTGGGCGGAGCCAGCATAACCACATGCCCCAGTTTAGCGATGGGTTTTGCCGACAAGTAATAGCGAATCAGAATCCCGCCCATGGAATGGGTCAGGAAATGAATTTTTTCAATCTGCTCTGAGTCGCACTCTGCCAGCGCCTGTGCGATATACTCTAACGCTAACGACTCAATCGCCCTTTTACGCGAAGGATAATTCACATTGATGATTTTATAGCCGTATGCCGCCAGCAGCTTACCGGCTTTATTCATGCTGAAGCGGCTTCTGGCCAGGCCGTGCAGCAGAATAATGGCTTCCGAATCCTGCTCTATATTTTTCAGTTTATGTTTTAAATTTTCCATAACGTAACAATACACCCGGCAATAACAATAAATTCAACAGCGTAGAAGACGCCAGCCCGCCAATGATAATCGCCGCCATCGGCCCCATGATCTCGCGCCCCGGATTGTCGCTGTCGAAAGCGATCGGAAACATGGCCAGTCCGGTCACCATCGCCGTCATCAAAATGGCCGGCAACCGTTCCTGGGCGCCCTGTATGGCTGTTTCCAAATTCCAGCCTTTGCCCTCGACTTCGATCAGATAGCGGTAGTGCGACAGCAGCATGATGCTGTTGCGCACGGTAATGCCGAACAAGGTGATGAAACCGACGACCGAGCCCACCGACAGCGCCGCCCCGGTCAACACGACCGCGGCAACGCCGCCGACCAGGGCAAACGGCAGATTGACCAGCGTCAGCAGGACGTGGCGAGCGCTGCCTATGGCAACATAGATAAAGATCAGCACGCCGGCACCGGCCAGCAAGGCATGCAGAATCAGCTCGTAACGGGCCTGGGCCTGCTCGGCCGCCGCGCCCGTGAATTCGGGATAAACATCGGCCGGGAACGGAATCTCTTCCTGCACGCGCGCCTTGAGCTCGCGCATGAAATCATCGAGATCCCGATCGATGACATTACAGGTCACGGTCTGCCGTCGTTGCGCGCCCTGATGCAGGATGTTGTAGCGGCTGGCCGCGTGCCTGATCTCCGCGACCTGAGACAGCATGATCAGGCTGCCGTCCTGAGTCCTGATCGGCAACCGGGCAATCGATTCGGGCTGTTTTCTCAGCTCCGGCGCCAGGGCCACGGCGATATTGAAGATTTTATTGCCCTGAGCCTGCTTGCCGACGACATGCGTCTCGTAGGCGGCCTGCAGAGTATTGATAACCTGCGACGGCGCGATACCCCAGAAACCCAGCTGATCCAGATCCAGATCGATCCGCACCAGCGGCGTGCCGGGCGGCGAGCGCAGCTGCACGTCGGCGGCGCCGGGAATGCCGCGCATGATTTCGGCGAGCGCCCGGGCCTTGTCGTCTAGCACCGCCAGATCATTGCCGTAAATATTGACGACGACCGGCGAGGTATAACCGGAAATGGTCTCGTCGACCCGCTCCGTCAGAAAAGTATTGGCTTCGAATAAAATGCCCGGAAAATCACTCAGGATTTCCCTGAGTCTGTCCAATATCCGCTGCTGCTCCGATCCCGACATGGGCTTGAGGCGGACCTCGTACTCGCTGTAATGGCTGCCGTAGGTATCGGCGCCTCGCTCTGCCCGCCCGGCCCATTGCGATACCGATTCGACGCCTTCGATTTTCAGAAACTGTTCGGTCAGCCGACGGCCGATTCTTAACGATTCCTGCAAGGACGTGCCGGGCATGCTGGCCGTATGAACTATGTAATGGCCCTCGCGCAACTCGGGCAGGAACTTGCTGTCGAGGCTGAAAAAAGCCAGCAAACCGGCCAGACACACGATCACGCTGCCGGTCATGACCACTTTAAATCGCCTGATCGCGAAACCCAGCAAACGCTCATAGAGCGGCTTGAGACGCTTGATCAGCGGCGGCTCGTCGTGCGCGGCATGGCTGCCCAGCAGTACGTAGCACAGGGCCGGCGTCAAGGTCAGCGCCACCAGCAGCGACATCAGGATAGCCAGGATGTAGGAGTAGCCCAACGGCGCAAACAAGCGCCCTGCCACGCCGTTCAGGGTCAATAGCGGCACAAACACAAGCGCGACGATAAAGCTCGCGTAAACGACCGAGCCGCGCACCTCCAGCGAAGCCCTGTAAACGACATCGGCGACGGGCAGCGGTCGATCCGACAAGCGGTTTTCGCGCAGGCGCCGGAAAATGTTCTCGGTATCGATAATGGCGTCATCGACGACCTCGCCCAGCGCGATTGCCAAGCCGCCGAGCACCATGATATTGAGATTGACTCCGGCTTCCAGCAGGACAATGACGGCGCTGATCAGCGACAAGGGAATGGCCAGCGCGGAAATAAAGGCCGTGCGGAAATCGAACAGAAACAGATACAGAATAATGATCACGAACAGGCCGCCGATCAGCAGATGGATCGACAAATTGGCCACCGATGCTTCAATATAATCGGCCGGCCGGAACAGATGCGAATGGAACACAATCGCCTGCTTGCTGAAGATAGGCTCGAATTCATCCAGCACCTGCTCCACCCGCCTGGAGACGGACAAGGTATTGGCGTCGTATTGGCCGATGACCATCATGACAATACCGGTTTTGCCCATGATTTGCGCGCCGCCGATAGCCGGCTCGGGCGCATAGGCAATCGTTGCCACTTCGCCCAGGGTTATGTTGCGGCCCTGATCGCGCCTGACGAGGATTTTGGCGAATTGTTCGGGCGTCGCGGGTTGCCCGGTCACCTGCAGCGTGAAACGCTGGTTGTCGTTTTCGATAAAACCGCCGCCCTGAATAGTGCCTGCTTGCGAGGCGGCCTGAATGATGTCGTCCAGCGCCAGGTTAAAGCGATGCAGCTGCACGGGATCGACCTGAATCTGCAACTGCGCGACTTCGCCGCCGAACACATTGACATCGGCAACGCCGGGCACGGACATCAGGCGCGGCACCAGCGTCCAGTCGACCAGGCTGCGCAAGGCCATCAAATCCTTGCTGTCGGAGCTCAAGCCGATCGTCAAAACCGTCGCGGACGACGAGGAAAGCGGTATCGCCACGGGCGTGCCCATACCCTGCGGCAGCCGTCCCGGCAGGCTCGCCAGCCGCTCGCTGACCAACTGCCGGCTGCGATAGATATCGCTGTCCTCGCTGAAGGTCGCGGTCACGATCGACAGGCCCAGAATCGATTCGGAACGCACCGATTCCATGCCGATCAGGCCGCTGATCGCCATTTCAATCGGCTGCGTCACCAGCACTTCGACCTGCTCGGAAGACAGCCCCGGCGACTCGGTTTGAATCACGACCTGTTTGGGCGAAAAAGCCGGAAAAATATCGAGCCCGGCCGTGGAAAAGCGATAAACGCCATAGACCAGGATCAGTACCGCCAGGGCGATGACAATGCCGTGGCAACGGATGGAAAAACGGATGAGAGCAGCCAGCATGGTTTTGTTAATATTCCCGATTAATCACGATTTTCAGTCGCATGGACTGTAAGGCTTCCTGGATGGCTGTGCTTCAGCCGGGCGGCGGCATTAAACGATGGGCGATGACGGGTTAATCATCATCCTCATCGGGGATCTGCCCGCGCATTTCTTCCGACAACAGCATTTGCGCGCCAATGGTCACCAGTTCCTCGCCGGGGTCGATACCCGCGCTGACAAAATAACCGTCGGCAGCGGCCGAGAAATGCGTGACAGGCCGGCGGCTGAACCGGTCATTGCCGGTCTTGATATAAACAAACGCCTGGCCCAGATGCCAGATCAACGCCGACTTGGGAATCATTACGCCGACCCTGTCTTCAGCCTGTCGGGCTATCCATGCCGCAACGCGCATGCCGGGCCTGATCCGGTCGCCGTCGGCTTGAAAGAAATAACTTTCCCCTTGAACCACGCCATCGCTTTGCGGCGCGGCCGATATGCGCGTGGCTTTACGGGCCCTGCCGCGCACGCCCGCAGGCTCAATGTAAATTTCCTTCACGTCATCAGCCAGATAGCTGTTGGCGGGCAGCGTGACCTGCAGAAGAATTTGCCGTCCCGATAAAAAAGGCGCCAGTTTGTCCGAGTCCGGCGACAAGGCCCAATCGGTCAATGCCCCGCCCCAGCTCAGCAGGGCTTCGTCATAAATGGCCTTGATGCGAAACCGCGCGGCATCCAGTTGGGCCTTGTCGGTTTGCCATTGCGATTGCTGATTCTGCAGGCTGCGTTTTGAGGCGATGTCATGATGGTATAAATCCTGCTGCCGCTTGATGCCTTGCTCGGCCAGATTGAACCTGGCCGCCGCGCTTTTGTGTTCGGCCAACGCGGTCCGATACTGGCTGCGCAGTGCAAGCAGCGGCTGAATAGCAACCGCCTTCCCGTAGGCGGTAAACTCGGGCTGATAATTCGAGGCAACCAGCCGCTGAATTTGCAGGTCTGCCAATATACGGGCTTCATCGTCCAGAACCACTGCCTGACGCCCGGTTTCTGTCTGTTCCTGCGTATCGCCATGCTCGGCGGAAACAGGAAAAATAGCGGCGGAAAAAAAACAGGCTATCAAAAAAGCAGTGATTTTGGCGAAAAAAAGCATGGGGTTGGCTGGCCTTATAGATAAGGGCTGAATTATAAGACCTGCCGATCGGTTAAATGAATTTTTTTGTTGTTTTTAAAAAATAGCGCGTTATCCTTGAAATCAATCATGTAAGTTACGTAAACACTATTTTTGAGAGATGAAATATGAGTGATTTGCCGGAAAACCTGAAATATGCCAAAACCCACGAGTGGGCACTGCTGGAAGACGACAATACAGTGCGCGTCGGCATAACGGATTTTGCCCAGCAGGAATTGGGCGATCTGGTTTATATCGAACTGCCGGAACCGGGGCGCAAGGTAGCCGCCGGGGAACAATGCGCGGTCGTTGAGTCGGTTAAAACCGCATCGGACTTGTTCAGCCCGGTGGCTGGCGAGATTGTCGCCGTCAATACCGCCCTGACCGACGAACCCGAGCAGGTTAATGATAACGCTTATCAAGCCTGGATTTTTTGCGTTAAAGCGGACGATTTGTCCGACCTGGATTCATTAATGGATGCCGAAGCTTACGGTCAGCTGATTGAACAGTAATCCCGCTTGAGAGTTATGCACAAAATCTGTGGATAAGTCTGGGAATAATGCCTTCACAATAATCACAAGCGATTGACTTCAAAAAAGTTTTTTTAAATTGTCCAGAGTTTGACCGATTTATTACGCTGTTTGTAACCCAACTGTCCCGCAGATTGTGTATCATTGACGGTTTTGATCACTGAACGTAAAACAATGGCGAATCAAAATGCAAAAGGCCTTAAGCGGCTTATGAATGCATGCGTCTTTTCTGTTGCCGGCTTTAAAGCGACCTGGATACATGAAGAGGCTTTCAGGCAGGAAGTGCTCCTGTTTGTCATCACCACGCCGCTGGCGATCTGGCTGGGAGAAACCGCTATCGAAAAACTGCTGCTGATCGGCAGCATCGTGCTGGTGATGCTGGTCGAGTTATTGAATTCAGCGGTAGAGGCCGTCGTCGACCGGGTCGGTCTCGAACATCACGAATTATCCGGCCGGGCCAAGGATATTGGTTCCGCCGCGGTTATGCTGTCGCTGGCCTGGGCGGCGATCACCTGGACTTTAATTTTAATATAAGAGGAACACAATGAGCGCACTGATATGCGGATCAATGGCTTACGACACGATCATGGTTTTTCATGATAAATTCAAAAATCATATTCTGCCGGAAAAAGTCCATATTCTGAATGTATCGTTTCTGGTTCCCGTGATGCGCCGTGAATACGGCGGCTGTGCCGGCAACATTGCCTACAACCTGAAATTACTGGGCGAGGAGCCCTTGCCGATGGCGACGGTCGGCCATGATTTCGAGCCGTATGCGCAATGGATGTGCCAGAACGGCCTGTCCAGCGAATTCATCCGGATTCTGGATGGTCACTACACCGGCCAAGCCTATATCACAACCGACGAGGAAGATAATCAGATCACCGCCTTCCACCCGGGCGCGATGAACTTCTCGCATTTGAACTCCGTGCCCGTGGACCGCGATATCTGCATCGGCATCGTGGCACCGGACGGCAAGGAAGGCATGCAGTTGCACGCCGAGCAGTTCGCCGAGCTGGACATCCCGTTCATTTTCGACCCGGGCCAGGGCATGCCGATGTTTAATGGCGAGGAACTGACCAAGTTTCTGGATCTGGCGACCTGGGTGACCCTGAATGATTATGAATCGGAACTGATGCAACAGCGTACCGGCCTGTCGCTGGAGCAAATAGCCGAGCGTGTCGAAGCCCTGGTCATTACACTGGGCGGCAACGGCTCCAAAATTTACACGCGCGGCGAATGCATTAATATTCCCGCCGCTAAACCCAAAGCCCTGCTCGATCCTACCGGCTGTGGCGATGCCTATCGAGCCGGACTGCTGTATGGCTTGATGAACGAGATGGACTGGGAGACAACAGGCAGGGTCGCCTCGTTGATGGGCGCGATTAAGATCGAGCATCATGGCACCCAGAACCATGGCTTTGACATGGAGGTATTCAGGGAAAGGTATCGCGAGAATTTCGGCTCCTCACTGTAATTACGCCTCATGCTGAAAAATACGCAAAACCTGTTGGCCATCATGTCCCGACTGCGCCATCCCGAACAGGGCTGCGAGTGGGATATCAAACAGGACTTTTACAGCCTGATCCCTTATACGATTGAGGAAGCCTACGAAGTCGCCGATGCGATAGAGCGCAACGATCTGGATGATCTGCGCTCGGAACTGGGCGACCTGCTGTTGCAGGTGGTGTTCCATTCCCGCATCGCCGAGGAGCGCGGCCTGTTCGATTTCGAGCAGGTCGCGGCGGCCATTTGCGAGAAACTGGTGCGCCGGCATCCGCATGTATTTTCGGATGCGGTTTTTCACAGCGACGAGGAACGCAAACAGGCTTGGGAACAGGCGAAAGCACTGGAAAGGCAGCAAAAAAACAAGGCCAAGGAACAGGACAGCGTGCTATCGGGCGTCGCCGTAAATCTGCCGGCCCTGGTGCAGTGCGAGAAAATCCAGAACCGCGCCGCCAGCCACGGCTTTGACTGGCCCGAGGTAGGCCCGGTTTTCGACAAGGTTACAGAAGAGCTGGATGAAGTCAGGGAAGCCTGGCAATCAGGCGATCAGGCACATGTTCAGGAAGAAGTCGGCGACTTGCTGCTGGTGGCCGTGAATCTGGCCCGGCATTTAAAGGTCAACCCCGAAATCGCGCTCAAGGAGAGCACGAAAAAGTTTTCCCGGCGCTTTCAATATATCGAGCAACAGGTTCAGGCTTCGGGCCGCGATCTCAGAGACTGCGAACTGGCCGAACTGGATGCCTTCTGGAACGAGGCGAAAGCGGCGCTGAAAAAATAGGGCTATTCCCGCACCGGCCGCTTGTCCAGTTTCCGTTGCAATGTACGCCTGTGCATGTGCAAAGCTCTGGCGGCGGCCGATATATTGCCGTCATGCTGCATCAGGACTTTCTGCAGGTGTTCCCACTCCAGGCGCTTGACCGATAAAGGGGTTTCGCTGATCGATACCGACGAGTCGCCTTCGTTTTTATGCAAGGCACTGACGATTTCATCGGCATTGGCCGGTTTGGTCAAATAATGCACGGCCCCCAGCTTGATCGCTTCAACGGCGGTGACGATACTGGCGAAGCCGGTCAGCATCACGATCTGCGTGTTATCATCCAAAGAAATGAGTTTCTTGACCAGTTCCAGGCCGGACTCATGGCCTATGCGCAAATCGATCACGGCATATTCCGGCAGGTTTTGCTCGGCGAGCTGGATGCCGCTTTTGACATCGTTGGCCACCAATACCTCATAATTTCTTTTTTGCAGCGCGCCCTTGAGCACATTGCAAAAAGTCTCATCATCATCAACAAGCAACAGACGCGGTTTATCAATATCCTGAGTGGTCATCATTATTCTCCGTATTTAAAAGGGGCAGCGTGATTTCTACACAGGCACCACCGGATTCTAAATTATAAAAATAAATTTTACCGCCTAAGCGATTGATCGTGGAATAAGTCAAAAACAGCCCGACGCCCAGACCGTGTTTTTTGCTGATGACAGGCTGCTTGCCTGCCAAACCCACCAGTTCCGGCGGCAATCCCGGGCCATAATCGCGAATCTTGATATGGGCAAGATTCATATCCCACGAGGCGTGGAACTCGATGCCCAGTTCGGGAGGAGATGCCTCGGCCGCATTGTTCAGAATATTGACGATCGAGTGGGTCAGCGTGCGCTCCGCTATAATTTTAGCGTCCGCGGCAACACAGGGGTTAATAAACAAATTTAATTTGACGCCGGGTTTGTGCGTGCGCCATTGGTTGAGCACGCTGTCTATGTATTCGGTCAGCGGCATGACCCGCCCCGATTCGGCGCGCATTTCGCCAGCCGATGCCGACATGACCGACAGCGCCGCCTTGCAGCGGTCAATCTGTTCCTGCATGATCAACACTTTATCGTGCAGATCAGGAAAACGATGAATCGGGTACTCCTGCTCCAACTCGTGAGCGACGATGGCAATCGTGCCCAATGGCGTACCCATATCGTGGGCCGCGCTGGCGGCCAAGGTGCCCAATGACACGACGCGTTCGTCCCTTAATGCGTTTTCACGCGCCTCAGCCAGATACCGCTCCTGGTCCCTCAAGGTTTTAGCCAGTTCAACGACAAAGAATGCGACCAGTCCGGCACTGAAAACGAAACCGAACCACATACCGAACATATGCAGATTGAAATAATGCTTGTCGCTCATGGCATGCATTTTCTGCAGCGAATCATAACGCGCCATGTCCATGGGCATCAGGTCCGGGTTGGGCATGTGAGGCTCTATCGACGGCAAGGGAATATTGTAGCCGATCAATATCGTATACATGGACGTGGTCAGAATCACCATATACCAGGCATAGGATTGCGGCAGCATGATCGCGGTAATAATCAGCGGCAGCAGGAACATCCAGATGATCGGGTTGGAAGCGCCGCCGGTCAGGTACAGCAAGGAGGCGATCCCGAAAACGTCGATGGCCAGCTGTGAGAAAATTTCCAGCTCGGTGACCGGGTCCTCCGTTTGCAAGCGCATCCAGGTATAGAGATTGACAGCGGCTATCGATAATATGACCAGCCACAGCTGCTCCTGCGGCAGGCGGATGTTAAGACCGTAAATGGATATGAAAACCAGCCCCGCCTCACTGACGATCATCAGATTTCTGAGGATAAAGAGCCATTTCAGGTTTTGTCGGGCAGAAATCTCTGATTTAGGCGAAACGTGTGAAAGCATTGATTAAATAAAATATAGGGAATAAATGTGTTATTTAAATTTACCGGTCTTGCCGGGTAAAATCCATTAGTAATTTGACTGCGACAATATGCCACATTTTTATTTGTAAAATCCGTTGCTATTATTAACCTAACTTTTAAGGTTCTGTTAGAGCCTGATAGCTGAAAGTTGCGTTATATCTTCCTAATGTATTTCTTTGAGGCGGTTTTTTTAACCGCCTTTTTTTTGTCTGCTGTAAACAGGCTCGAACCCTGCCTTCGCGCAGCCCCGCCCTACTCCGCCCTGTTTCAGACACAGTCCATGCCGGAGCCGCGCCAAACTGAATCTTGTCTCACCGACATCACAGCAATCAGGACGCATACCTCGTCGCCGTCACACCGGCGGCCTTCCCGTTGATCAGGCAACTGCTATACTTCCCCTCAGCCAAGCAAACCTGTCTCCATCACTGCAAACTTTACCAACATGCAACTTGTCGCCCTGTTACTGATCGGTTTTTCGCTTTTCACTGCCGCTTTACTGATTCTGGGCAATATTCTTCAGCACAGGGAGCCATACCCGTTATCATCGAAACTGGCCGGATTTGCGCTCGTCATCAGTCTGGCCGCCATTCAATGGCTGCATTTGCAGTTCATTCTTGAGCAGGAAGACCAGGCCTTTTCACCTTTATATATACTGCTGCTGTACTGCATCGCTCCCAGCTTTTATTTTTACAGCCGCCGGTTATTGGCCGCGCCGGCCCGGTTAAGCCCGTGGCAACTGTTACACGCGCTTCCTGTGCCGGCCAGCCTGTATATTCCGTTGAACGGGGCATTGCCGCTGGCATTTCTGATCGGCAGCGGTTATCTGCTGTGGCTGGCGGTAACGGTTTACGCGATGCGCCGGCAACGCCGGCGCTTTAAGTTTGAGCTGCTGGCCCTGGCCGTGTTTTTCGCAATTGCCATAGGCGTGGTCGCGCTGGGATTTATCTGGCCGCTGCTGACCGAATCGGCTTTCATCGCCAGCTACAGCATTCTGATCGGCCTCGCCTTTTTTGCCGTAACGCTGACATTGCTGCGTTTCCCTTCCATCACGGCCGACGTGGCCGAAGCCGCGCAGGCGGCCTATGCCGAATCGACGCTGAAAAACGTCGATCGCCAGGCCGTGCTCGCGCATCTGGACAAACTGATGCGGGAGGAAAAACTTTATATGCTCGAAACCTTGAATCTGGCGATGCTGGCGGAACAGCTGCAATTAACCCCGCATCAGTTATCCGAACTGATCAATACCGAGTTCCAGCAAGGATTCTCCCGCTACATTCGTCAGCACCGCATCGAAGCCGCCAAGAAACTGCTGCTGGCCGAGCCCGAGGCTTCGGTGCTATCGATAGGCCTGTCGGTCGGATTCAGCACCCAGTCGAATTTTTACACCGCCTTCCGCGACATGGTCGGCATGGCCCCGGGGCAATATCGCAAACAGTTGCAACAGCGCGGACAGGACACGTTCCAGGGCGTGGCGCTTCCTGATCGAGACTGACCGATCCCGGCCGGTCCGGCACTCGTTTCCTTGCAGGATTATCATTTTGTAACTCAATAAGCAGTTGATTACTAAGAAAATGATTATTTTTTATTCCTGATCTATCAATCAGGAAGGCCCATCGCTTCCACCTCGTTATTGTGCAGTCGCCCCAACAACCACGAGGTGATTTTCATGACTTGCGTACTCTATCTGTTGCTGCTGCAAGCTGTCCTGGGCGGCTTCGACGTGCTATGGAACCATGAATACCGGGAACAGTTGCCGCAGCGGCCTTCCGCGGCGCTGGAGCAAAAAATACACGGCGCAAGAGAATTGCTCTATGCCTGCTTTTTTTTCGCGCTGGCCGGCTTTGAATGGCATGGCTGCTGGACTGTTCCGTTATTCCTGATCCTGATCATCGAACTGGCGCTGACGGCCTGGGATTTCATCGTCGAAGACCTGACCCGCAGGCTTTCCGCCGTGGAAAGAACCACGCACCTGCTGCTGAGCGTGAACGGCGGCGCGTATCTGGCTTTGCTGATTCCGGTCCTGTGGCGCTGGAAAGACCAGCACGACCAACTGCTCGCCGTCGACTACGGCATCCTATCCCCGCTATTGGCAAGCTTCGGCTTGGCCGTGCTGCTGTGGGGATTCAGGGATCTGATCGCCGGCCTGCGCCTCTCTCACCCATATATCTCTTCCGGGAGCCGCTCATGAATATTTTACTGACCGGCGCCAGCGGTTTTATCGGGCGTCATATCCTGCGAGCGCTGGAGCAGCAAAACCACAAAGTGACCGCCTGCTGCCGCAACGCTGAAAAACTGTTTTTCAAATCGGCGGATACACGTATCGTGCGATTGGATTATGCGGCTGTGTCCTGCGATTCCGATTGGCTGCCTTACCTGCAAAACATCGATGCCGTTATCAATTGCGTCGGCATTATTGCCGAATCGCCGGGGCAGACGTTTCATCGGCTCCATGCGCAGGTTCCTGCGAGCCTGTTTCGAGCCGCCGAGCGGGCCGGCATCAAGAAAATCATCCAGATTTCCGCGCTCGGCGCGGACGCCTGCGCGCACTCGGCCTATCATCTGAGTAAAAAAGCCGCCGACGATACGCTGAGAAATCTGGATCTGGACTGGTATGTCCTGCAGCCCTCCATCGTGTATGGCGACGGCGCGCAGAGCATGGCCCTGTTCCAGGCACTGGCGGCCTTGCCGATGCAGCCGGTTATCGACGGCGGCCGGCAACTGCTGCAACCCGTTCATGTCAGTGATGTCGCGGATACCGTCCTCCAGTGTCTGAAAGCGGAAGCGCCGGCCCGGCTGACCCTGCCGCTGGTCGGCCCGAGCCCGATAGACTTCGGACAGCTGTTGCAGCAGTTGCGTCGGCGCCTGGGCAAGAAACCGGCGCCGACGATTTCGCTGCCGGGCAACCTGGTACAGCGCTTTGTCTTCATCGGCCGATGGCTAGGCGAGCCGGTCTGCAATGCCGACAACATCGCGATGCTGCAGCGGGGCAATACCGCTGATGCCGGGCCGGTTGAAGCGTTTCTCGGCCGCGCCACGCACAGTCTTGAGCAACGATTGCTGCCGCAACCGGCCAGTCAGGCGGAACGCTGGCATGCCGGCCTGTATTTTCTGCGCCCTTTGTTGCGCCTGTCGATTGCCTTTCTGTGGCTGTGGAGCGGCATCGTTTCCCTTTTCTTCTACCCGCATGAGCAAAGTTACCGGTTTTTGTCGGCGACCGGCGTGACCGGCATTGCCGCGCCGATCACGCTCTATGGCCTGGCGCTGCTGGACATCGCGCTGGGCCTGGCCACTTTGGCCGCTTACCGCCCGCGCCGGCTGATCCTCATACAGTTAATCCTGGTATTGCTTTACACCCTGACGGTCGGCATCGCGCTGCCCGAATTCTGGCTGCATCCGTTCGGGCCGGTGCTGAAGAATGTGCCGCTGCTGATCACCCTGCTGGTT
This sequence comes from Methylobacter sp. BBA5.1, assembly GCF_000746145.1. Classification (NCBI taxonomy): domain Bacteria; kingdom Pseudomonadati; phylum Pseudomonadota; class Gammaproteobacteria; order Methylococcales; family Methylococcaceae; genus Methylobacter; species Methylobacter sp. BBA5.1. The sequence goes on along the minus strand of NZ_JQKS01000005.1, from coordinate 105,479 downwards.
TATTTACATCTGGAAGGAGAAAGACCATGAGCTTTTTGATACTCAAACTGATCCATATACTCAGCGCCATCATTTTATTCGGCGCCGGCCTCGGCACGGTCTTTTACAAGATCATGGCCGATCACAGCGGCAATCACGCCGCCATCGCCGTGACCAGCCGCCATGTGGTGCAGGCCGACTGGTGGTTCACGACGCCTACGGTCGTCATTCAGCCGCTCACGGGCATTCTGATGGCCCGGCAACTGGCCATGCCGCTGAGCGACGACTGGCTGCTGCTGACCGCCATTCTGTATGTATTGACCGGGCTGTGCTGGCTGCCTGTCGTGTATCTGCAGATCCGCATGCGCGATATCGCCAACGCTGCGCTGGCTAAAAATCAGCCGCTGCCGCCCCGATACCGTTATTATTCCCTGATCTGGATGTGGTTGGGCGTTCCGGCATTTTTTGCCATGGTCGGCATCACCACGTTAATGGTGTTTCACGGTTCATTATGGAGTTAACTCATGCCTCACATACCTTTATTACAGAAAACGCTGGGCGAAGACTGGCACCGACTGCCGCCGGTCATCCAGAGGCATTACGCCGTCTGCCCCGGCTTCGGTTCCAGCGTGCACGGCGTCATGGAAATCGGTTATCCATCCGGCCTGCTGCCGTTAATCAAGCTGATTCACCTGTGCGGCGGACTGATCGCCAGACGCGGGAAAACGGTAGAAACCCGGGTGCAAAAAACGGTGCCGCTGCAAACGGCAGAATTATGCTGGCAACGCACGCTGACCTATCCGGGCAATCAGAAGGACAGCTTCCAGTCGCGCATGGTTTACCTGCAAGACCACGAACTGATCGAATACCTCCGCTTCGGCTTCGGGTTGCGCCTGAAACTGAGCGTCGACAACGGCAATCTGATTTACCGCAGCAATGGCCATGTCTGGCAATGCGGCGGATTCCGGCTGACCTTTCCCGACTGGCTGTTGCTGGGGGCGGCGACCATCGTCGAACGGCCCGAGTCCGGCCGGCAGTTCAGTCTGGACTTCAGCATCAGGCATCCGCTTTTCGGCCTCACCTATTATTATCGGGGTGTTTTTCGTTATTGCGAATAATTCGGTACCGCGAATAACAAGGCGGGCGCAGCAGTGCCTCAGGAAGCCATAAAGTTAAACCTGTCAAGCTGTGGTAAAATTATGCATTTTATTAGAATCAACAAATAACAACATGTTTTTAAAAGAATTTTATTGCATTCATGATGGCAATGTCAGTATTTCCGCCGAACAAGCCAGTACATTCGCCAAAGAAATGGCGCATGATTTCAACCCTTTACACGATGCGGATGCCAAACGTTTCTGCGTACCGGGCGATTTGCTGTTCTCACTGGCATTGGAGAAATACGGCCTTAGCCAAAATATGCACTTTACCTTTTCCGGCATGGTCGGTCAGGGTGTGCTGTTGAACTTTCCCGACAGCGACGCCGACCTGATCGATGTAACCGACAATCAGGGTAAAACCTATTTACAGATCGAACGTTCAGGAGACCTTAGTCGGGATTCAGCATTGATTGAAAGCTTTACTCGCGATTATGTGGCTTTCTCAGGACAGAATTTTCCTTATGTGCTGGTTCCATTATTAGCCGAGCAAAACGTTATGTTTAACCTCAATCGGCCGCTGGTGATTTACGAAAGCATGACCTTGTCATTTCATCATCTTAACTTTCAGCAAGCGTCCGTTGACATGATGGAACCGAAAATGGAAGTCAATGGCAAGCGCGCTTCGGCTTTTTTACACTTTCAGATCAAGTCGGGCGAAAATGTGGTTGGCACAGGCTTTAAAAAACTGGCGATCAGTGTGTTGAATGGTTATGAATCCGAGCCGATGCAGGCATTTGTCGATGAATATCTGGCCAGGAAAAACGGCTACCTGGGTAATTTGACTCCTGCCGCATTAAGCGCTCGATAATAAAAAGATACCATTTCCAATGGACGTTAACCTGGTATCAACGGTTCCTGCGCAGAATGATCCTTAACCAGTCGCTTGAACTCCTCTCCTTGGCAAGTCTCAGTCCACTGCTTAGCTTCACTTTTTAAAAAATTAATTCACCTGTTACTAAATTAGGAACGTGAATTTTATAATTCCCGTTCCTAATGATCGGTTTTCACTGGCTGGTTGACTGGCGAGAACCGATCATGACCTGCTGTTCAGATACCAATAAATTCCCAAGCCTAACGTCCGCATTTTCAAATATTCCAGACAGCCGAATTCAATTTGGGCCAATGAACATTTTTGCCTGGCTTGTCCTGTTTTGGTGCATACACAATTTATTTCAGGGCAAAGAATGTGGCGCGATTCAGATAAAATCCAACTGAACCACCTTAATCCGTTGAATTAAACTGATTGGCACAATCCATGCTGTAAACCCGATGGTGCAATGGCGCATCCTCTTCCCTTCAACAATGGCGTTGGAAAATGGCTTGTTTCAAACAAGCGGCGATAACTTTAATTCGTCCATTGTTCCCGCCTTGCTCAATTAGATTTTACAAAAAACGGGGCAAAAAAACTCGTTTCAAGGGAAGCAATAGCTTGCGAAATCAGGCTGATTCAAACGAATGAAGGTGTTCTTGAACCGACGCCCCAATTCATTGTGTATCCAACTTTTTAAAGGTGAGTTATGTCCTATCTGATTCCTTCAGAATTTGTCACAAAGATGGTCGATGCGGGTGAATCCAAAATTTTCATGTCAACCAGAGATACCTTGATCAGGGCTTATATGGCCGGTGCGATCCTGGCGCTGGCTGCCGTATTTGCGGTCGCTGTTACTGTCCAGACGGGCTCCCCGATTTTTGGTGCGATTTTATTCCCTGTGGGTTTTTGCATGCTGTATTTACTCGGATTCGACCTTCTGACCGGGGTTTTTGTTTTGACGCCGCTGGCATGGCTTGATAAACGTCCGGGCGTGACCCTTGACGGTGTTTTCAGAAACTGGGGACTGGTCTTTACAGGCAATTTCATGGGCGCCCTAACCGTGGCGGTCATGATGTCGATTGTCTACACCTACGGTTTTTCCGTTGAACCCGATGCAGTCGGTAAGAAGCTTGCAGGCATCGGTGAGGCGCGAACGCTGGGCTATGCCAAATACGGGGTGGCCGGCTGGTTCACGATCTTTGTCAGGGGCATGCTTTGTAACTGGATGGTATCGACGGGCGTAGTCGGAGCGATGATTTCCACTTCCGTCAGCGGCAAGGTGATCGCAATGTGGATGCCGATCATGCTGTTCTTCGGCATGACCTTCGAGCACTCGGTGGTCAACATGTTTCTGTTTCCGTCCGGTTTGATCATGGGGGGAAATTTTTCGATCATGGATTACTTTATCTGGAACGAGATTCCGACTGTTTTGGGTAATCTGGTCGGCGGGCTGGCGTTTACCGGGTTGACATTATATTCCACGCATGTAAAAACCGCACCGAAACGCGCCTATGCGGCAAGACAGGAAGTTTAGGATTTAGTAAAAAAATAATTCCCGTTTTGCAAATGAAGCTAGCGCTTATGTGGGGGCGAATTCATGTATGCCCTATGGGTACTTGTGCCTTTTGGGTATTCGCCCCAGGCGACCTGGGCATTTTCCCGAAGCAATTTTGCCGAGGGAAAATGCAAAGCTTCCCGCCCGAGTAATTTTCATTATCCCAGCCTCCGCCCGATGAAGGGCTCGGCTTTAACCAATAACTCATTAAGCTGCCAAGGAGCTCATAATGACACGCAACGAAGTCACCGAATTGATCATCGCGCAAAAACTGCGCAAGCAACTGACATGGCCTCAACTGGCCGACAGCATCGGCCAGAGCAAGGAGTGGACCACGGCCGCCCTGCTGGGACAGATGACGCTCAGCGCCGAACAGGCCGCCAAGGTGGGCGCACTACTGGAACTGCCCGCCGAGGCTGTCGAGCAGCTGCAAGTCGTTCCCTACAAGGGCTCCCTGCCCACCACTGTACCGACCGACCCATTGATTTACCGTTTCCACGAACTGGTCAATGTCTACGGCACCACCATTAAAGCATTGATTCACGAAGAGTTCGGCGACGGCATTATGAGCGCGATCGATTTCAGCATGGATCTTCAACGCGAACCCGATCCCAAGGGCGACCGCGTCAGGATCGTGATGAGCGGCAAATTTCTGCCTTACAAGAGTTACTGAGGATCACAGCCCCATGCGCGGCCGACGCTCCGTCGGAATGCAGACATGTCCGGTCAATTGAAAATCTCCGCAGGCCAGTATTCCGATAAAGGCCGTAAGGAAACCAACCAGGATTTTCACGGTGTTTGTATCCCGAAAGAGCCGCAGTTGAGCATAAAAGGCATCGCCTTTGCCGTGGCCGACGGAATCAGCAGCAGCGATGTCAGCCATATTGCCAGTCAAGCCGCCGTGGCGGGTTTTCTGGCGGATTATTTTTGCACCTCGGAAGCCTGGTCGGTCAAGAAATCGGTACAGCGGGTTCTGATGGCAAGCAACTCATGGCTGCATGCCCAAACCCGGCAAAGCCGGTATTGTTACGACAAGGACAGAGGCTATGTCTGTACCTTGAGCGCGATGGTGATCAAATCCACCACCGCGCATATTTTTCATGTGGGCGATACCCGGATTTACCGGTTACGCGACCATGATCTGGAACAGCTCACCCATGACCACCGGCTTTGGGTTTCGCAGGATAAAAGCTACCTCAGCCGCGCCCTGGGGATCGACTCCCATGTTGAAATTGATTATCAGGCCCTGCCCGTGGCAGCAGGCGATATTTTCCTGCTCGCGACCGATGGCGTTTACGAGTATGCCAGCTCGCGTTTCATGGTCCATGCCATCAACGCATGCGGGGATGATCTCGATAGCGCGGCAAAAACGATCGTCGACGAGGCTTACCGGCAAGGCAGTACGGATAACCTGACGGTCCAGATCGTCAGAGTTGAAAGCTTGCCCGTACAGGATGCCGGAGAGCATTACCGGTCGTTAACCGAGCTGCCGTTCCCGCCCGTACTGGAAGCACGGGCGCAGTTTGACGGCTACAGCATCGTCAGGGAGTTGCATGCCAGCAGCCGCAGCCACATTTATCTGGCGGTCGATAATGAAACCAGCTCGCAGGTCGTGATAAAAACCCCGTCCATTGACCTGAGGGGCGATCCGGCTTATCTGGAACGCTTTCTGATGGAAGACTGGATCGCCCGGCGCATCAATAATGCGCATGTGCTCAAACCTTGCGCACAGACGCGGAAGCGCAATTTTCTCTACGTCGCCACCGAATTCATTGACGGCCAGACCTTGAGGCAGTGGATGATCGACCATCCGAAACCGGACCTGAAAACCGTGCGCGGGATTGTCGAACAGATAGCAAAAGGCCTGAGGGCTTTTCACCGGCTGGAAATGCTGCATCAGGATTTAAGGCCCGACAATGTCATGATCGATGGCACCGGCACGGTGAAGATCATCGATTTTGGATCGACGCGCGTCGCGGGCATTATGGAAATTACTTCTCCCGTCTGGCAAAACCCGATACTCGGCACCGCCCAATACACGGCTCCGGAATATTTCCTGGGCGAGCAGGTTTCCGAGCATTCGGACCTGTTTTCATTGGGCGTGATCGCTTATCAAATGCTGACCGGCAAGCTACCTTATGGCGCCGAAGTGGCCAAATGCAAGACCAGAGCCGCGCAAAACCGATTAATGTATGTCTCTGTGCGTAATGAGAATCGCGAAATTCCAGCCTGGGTTGATGATGCCATCAGGAAGGCAGTACATCCAAACCCTTACAAGCGTTACCAAGACTTATCCGAGTTCCTGTTTGACCTGCGTCATCCGAATCAGGCGTTTCTGAACAAGACCCGCCCGCCGCTTTTGGAACGTAATCCCGTGGCTTTCTGGCAAGGCGTTTCCTTTATCCTGGGGATTACCGTCATAACGTTATTGATCAAGTGACAAGGCCAATTGCCTGGTGTTATGACAATGGCGGTGCGTTTTTACTTCAAGCCCTGTCCCTGCTCTGCTCCCAGCGCGCAAACCACTCGGTCAAATCGAGGCTGTCGCCCAGACCGCGGAGACGATGATCGATAGCGTCCTGGTTGCCCCACACCACTTCGGCCCAGGCGCCACCGGCCACCCGCGATTCGATGTCCTTACAGTAAAGCCCCTGGTCACGCTGGACATAAAATCCGTACGTGCGGCAAGCCACCGGGCGATGCTCATAAACCAGGCAGGCCCCCGCCGACTGGTCTAACAATGGGCAGACGACGGGACGTGATGGTTGCGCGGCCAGCACGGCGATGGCCTGGCCAATCTCCCGAAGTCGCTCCGGGGGCAGCGCGGCCAGTCCGTCCCGCAGCCATGCCCATTCCGTCGCCGTAAGCCTGGGCACTTCGGCAAGCCGTCGGCAACAGCCATCACAGCCCAGGCGGCACAACCAATCAGGATTGTCGTCGCGAACAGCGTGTACGCGCGCGTCGATATCAGCATGGAGTTGGATAAGCGTGTTCATTTTGAATCCGGTTTTTGTAATTGCGCTTTGTTAAAAGCCTTTATTTGGGGTTGCGTAATGATGGAGTTGAAATGTCGAGTGACCGGAATAATACCCTAAAACATCATTCACCGTTTATGGATCTGATAACAAGCTGGCCCGACCCAAGACAGTCAACACAGAGCAGTTTTACAATCGATTGACATGCGCCTGATAATAGGCGCTAATGCATATTTTCGTACCCTTGATCTTCAAGCCCTTTATTCAGCAATGTCTTAAGGAGTTGATAATTTCATGCGCGGTGAGTCACAGTCTTCCTGTCCAGGCGCTCATCGATGGCTGCCGAAAGTCGTTCTGCTGCTGGTCCTTGCCCTGAGTGCGGGCGGCTGCAATTTGCTCAGAAGCACACTGGAATTGCCGGAAAAAGGCATCCGCTCCCTGTTTTCGCTCAACCAGGAAAACGGCGCGGCCGATCCCATCGAACTGCAATCCCAGTTGCTCCGCTTTGCCAACAACGCTATCGGAGCGCTCAATCTTGCCTCCGGCAAGCTGCAGCACGAAGATAATCAGCTCTCCCGAAGGCGTATCATTCTGATGCGCCGCATCACCACCACCAATGATATATTGGCCATTGCCACCGGAGACAATGCCTATGTCAATCTGCTCGATATGGTTATTTTCGCCAGCCTGAACCGGATGAATGTCGAGGACCATTGGATGCCCACGTTCTACGGCGAGTCAGCCCGGCCCTATCTGCACGCCTCTCAAGAGGTAGAGAAGGAAATCTGGCGGATTGCCGCGACGATACTGAAAAAAGAACAACTCTCGGAACTGCGTGCTTCCATCCGCGCCTGGCACGAACAGCATCCTGATGCGCGCTCGCCCCGTGATCTCGGCTCGCTGGGCTTCGCGTCCGAAATCGCGCGGATGAAACGCGAGCCCCAACCCGGAATCACCAGTAGTGTCTTCGACCTGTTATCCATCGATCCATTCGCGGATCTCGACCCCGCAACTCGCGAACTGGCTGATACCCGCCTGTTCGCAGAACGCGGCATGTTCCTGGCACGGCACATGCCGACGCTGATCCGCTGGGAAACCGAATTACTGGTTATCCAGACGGCGGAAATGCCCCAAACGGAAAAGCTGTTGGCTAATACTGCCCAACTGTCTGAATCGGCGGACCGGTTCAGCCGGACGACAGAGCGCTTACCCGATTTCATCAGCGGCGAGCGCCGGCAGCTCGTCCAGGCCCTGGACGAGCAACAGCCCGGCCTCACTCATCTCGCTGCCCAGACCGAGAGAGCGCTGGACGCAGGCAAACAGATGTCCGATGCCTCCAACGCCGCCCTGAAGTCGTTTCAAGACGTGCTGCTGCAACTCCGGACCTGGCCATCGAACCCGAACAAAGAGCCTTTCCGCATCAGCGACTATACTGCCGCCGCAGCGCAGATCAATGTCGCCGCGCAGGAACTGGCGAGACTGCTGCAAACTTTCGAGCAGACCCTGGCTCCCGGCAAGGAATTAGTGGACTATACGCTCAGGCAAACCTTGTTTTTTGGCTTGATGCTGATGGGCTCCGCTTGCCTGATGGTGCTGGCTTCCGCCGTGGTTTTCTGGCGATTGAAGAAGAAGTTTGCTTGAGCTATAGGTTGATGGTGGCGAGGAATGCAGGAGCAATAGCTCGTAGGCTGGGTTGGAGCTTTGCGGAAACCCAGCTTTGGCAACTTCGAAATGCTGGGTTTATCAACCCAGCCTACGAGCTATCGCCTATTACGCCCTACAGTTGCACCTTATCGCGTTACCAGTTGGCGAAAACCTATGCAATGCAACTCGAACTCAACGGTCAATGACTTAAGGATCAGGGTCTCGTCTCAATCAGAGAACAGTGGATCAAGTTTCATTATAATTGATGAACCGCCCGCTGCAGCCCCGCATGCCGGGTAATGTGGGAAATGGGAGCTAGATTCCCGGTTGCCCAATCAGCCATTATCGTACCTTTTGGCCCTGTAGCTCTCAAGGGACGGCCTGGCACAGTAAATGAACTCTATGAAGTACTTGCGTTCGTGCCAGAAAACTTCAAGGTCGTAGAGGCAGAATGAGTACCGAGCAGGGTCCTCAATCCACCCGGTTTCCGTTTGGACTGAAACGGATGTAAAGAGCTCGTTATCATTGCCCCACCATGCGAGAACAAGGTAACGGAAGCTTGCGCCATCATGGAATATAGCGAATGCCGGGGTAGCGGCCCATGTTACAGCCTTGCGCTTCTTTACCTCCGTGAGACGCGAGAGATATGGAGCTTGGTTTACTGGCCGATCTTGCGCCGAGATCGTATAGATCTTGATCCCGTCCGGATCGAGCCACGTCGGATGACCCTCTATTCTTCTAGGGGTGTACATGTTGATTCTTTAATGGCTAACGACAAGCATAACCGGACACAAAAAGTGGAGCAGAGTGTAGCTTTTTGCGGCCTGTATTTATGCGCTTGTTGTACGTCTTTTTCATTACAATTGCACCTTATCGCGTTGGCGATTGAAGAAGAAATTTGCTTGAGTTATAGGTTGATGGCGGCAAGGGATGTAGGGCAATAGATCATAGATCGTAGGCCGGGTTGGAGCTTGGCGGAAACCCAGCTTTGGCGGCTTTGGTTGCAGCTAATTGCTCGCACATTGCACCTCCCGGATATGACCCTCATGCCACACAAAAAAGCTTTTGTGGGCTGAATAGACGTGATGCTCTGAATTCAACATTACCCGCTTGTTCATCGTTGCGACGTGTTCCGGCCGACAGTTGACCACCCGTTTCAAAGGGACCTCGAAGGTACCATAGAATCCCACATGGCGGCCAAGCGGAAAGAAGACCTCTGTTTCTTTTAGGCCATACCCAACGGGACCAGAATGGCCATTTTTCCAAACTAGGGTTACAGGATGATCTGAACAAATGAATTCCGGCCCTTGATCCGGGATTACTAGCACAGACCATGTTCGCTCACCAAGAATCGGCAAAAGCTTGTCAAAGGTATTGAATTCCGCGCGAAGATTTCCCTGTGGAAAGAACTCAAGTTGGTAATTTCGTTCTTCGACGAACTGTTTAACGTCAACAAAAGGCATGTTTTCGTCGATGTGCTGTCCTGATTCTCGCGCTTTCTTTACGTGGTATTCCCAAATTTTCTTGTCGGATACTAGAAGATCTCCGATGCGGTGAATCACCTGCTCCCGTGCAGAGTTGAAGGATTTACGCAACTGAGGATTTCGAACCGCAATGAGCCCCAAAAGGTTGAGGATCCAATTCCAGTCTTCGTCGCAAGGAAATTCCCGCGTTTCGATGATCTTACGAATTGCATCTACAGCTTGAGCTTCGAATGGCGCTAATGCCTGTTCAATAACGTCAGGCGAGTATCCCTCAATGTCAACGCGATTAAAGTCTCTTTCCGCAGCAACATTCAATGGAGAAGTACGAAAGGAGCGACCATTTCGAACATCCAATACGTTGAATCGACCATTCTTTTGACCCGTATCTGTGAATGCTGCTAGATATGCCTGCGGCAAATAATGATGCCGTCTTGCGATTGGCTTCATGGTGTCTATTCTCTTGCTTTTAACAAATAATTATCTAGGTCGGCTATCTTATATACCAGAGTATCTGTATGGCAACGATTCTTTGAAAGCCCTGTATTTCTATACGGGACAACATATACATTTTGATCATGATAAACGGGTATGGGCATTACCAGTCTCTATTGGTTGATAATCGATAAGGCCATCCTGCTCTTGCCACTGCTTAACAGTTTTAAAGTCCAGGCCAAACTTGCCGAGAAACTGGATAACCCGGTGACTATCGTTAGCAGACGCCTTGTTTAACCGACTGACGTTGAACAGTTTCCTGCCCGCTTCCGCCGCGGTTTGCGAGTCCTGGCAGATTCGGATAACGCCGGCCAGCTGCAGCCGGTCGAACAGATCGACGGGTTTGTCGAGCAACGATTCAACGGCGGACGCTTCGTTCCTTCCACCTGATTGCCGCCAGTCGTGCCGCAGGCGCCGGATTTCTTCCTCGACTATCTCCTGCGTAATCCGGCCGCCGTCGCTCAGCGTCGCCATGCGGGTGATGCTGGCGTTGAGATCGCGGAAATTGCTGTTCCAGGTCGCGTCCGGCGATTTGGCAAAGCGCAGATAGCGATCCCTGGCCTGTTTATTGAAGCCGATCAAGGTGTTGGCCTTCTGGCTGTATTTTTCCAGTTCGTATTCGATATTGGCCTCCAGGTCTTCCAAGCGCTGTTTCAGCGACGGCAATTCATACGACCACAGGTTGATGCGGGCCAGCAGGTCTTCCCGGAAACGCCCCTGCTCGACCTGCTGAAACAGATTGCGGTTGGTGCCGGCAATCAGCTGAAAGCGGCTGCCCGCTTCCTTGTCTGACCCCAACGGCATGAAGCGCTTGTCCTCGATCGCCCGCAGCAGCATGGCCTGCTCGTCCAGGCCCAGTTCGCCGATTTCATCGAGAAACAGCAACCCGTTGTCGGCTTCGGCCAGCAAGCCTTTACGCGCCGTCGCGGCGCCGGTAAACGCGCCCTTGGCATGCCCGAACAGCGCCGACATGGCATTGTCGCCGCGCAAGGTGGCGCAGTTGACTTCTACCAGATTCCCCGGAAGCTGGCCCCGTTTCTTTTTCAGTTGATAAATGCGTTTGGCCAGCAGCGATTTGCCGGAACCGGACGGCCCGGTCAGCAGGATCGGCTCCCGGGAGCGGATCGCCACCTTCTCGACCTGCTCGATCATCCTGTTGAACGCCGGATTGCGCGTTTCGATGCCGCCTTTCAGGTAATGGGTGCCCTCCTGATGCTCCCTGGAAAAGCGCGAGGCGATCAGGTCGTATTTGGACAGGTCGAGATCGATGATCTGATAATGCCCGGCAACCGTTTCCCGACGTTGCGGCGGCGAGGTCTGGATCAGGCGCCCCGGCAGATAACGGGCTTCGGTCAGCAGATACAGGCAAATCTGTGCGACATGCGTGCCGGTGGTGATGTGCAGCAAATACTGCTCGTGTTCGATATCGAACGGATAGCTGCGGGCGAAATCCAGCAATTCGGCATAGACGCTTTCGAAATCCCACGGGTCGACCAGATTGATCATGTGATGATTGACCTCGGTTTCCGGCGAGACGGTTTTAATGTCCTGACTCAACTGGCCGGCGATGTTCTGGAAATCCCGCTGGAATAACAGCTCCAGTCGGTCGACCACCAGGTCTTCGTGCTGACAGAGTGATAAGGTGGGCCGCCAGCGTTCCCAGCGTTTGCCGTTAAAGCCGCGATGGTCGAGCGTTGTGCCGAGCAGGCTGATGACAACGGTTTTCATGCTATCTATTCCGATAAATGGTTATCCAGTTAAATAACAATAACTATAGCTCATCCGTAAGAATATGCCTGTTGGTTGACGTAGTCAGTTGATTCTTCATGAATTAATTTTTGAATGCCGAGCTGGCACCGCATTTGCACTATCAGGAGCGCTGGATATAAAAATCAAGGAACAATCATGAGCCAACAAAATTATGAAGTCACTCAAGTCGCCGGCGGCGTACCGATCAAATCCTGGACGCGCGGCGTGCATTTTGAAGAAGAAGCCCGCCAGCAGTTAATCAATCTATCGAGGCTGCCGTTTATTCATAAATGGATAGCGGCGATGCCGGATGTGCATCTGGGCAAAGGCGCGACCATCGGCAGCGTCGTGCCGACCGTGAACGCGATTATCCCGGCAGCGGTGGGGGTGGATATCGGCTGCGGCATGATGGCGGTCAAAACCGGCATCCGCGCCGACCAACTGCCCGATTCCCTGCGCGATGTCCGGCACGCGATTGAACGCGCAGTGCCGCATGGCCGGGAAATGCAGCGCCATCGCGGCGGACGCGACAAAGGCGCCTGGGGCGAACTGCCGGACGATGTCACCCTGGCTTGGTCCGGACTGGCGGAGCCGTTCGATCGCCTGTGCGAAAAATACAAACTGCTGAAAAACACCAACAATGCCCATCATCTGGGCACGTTGGGAACCGGCAATCATTTCATCGAGGTCTGCCTGGACGAGAGCGATGCGGTATGGGTGATGCTGCACAGCGGTTCACGCGGCGTCGGCAACCGCATCGGCACGCATTTCATCGAACTGGCGCAGAAGGAAATGCAGCGCTGGCAGATTCAGCTGCCGGATCGCGATCTGGCCTATCTGCCCGAAGGCTCCGAGTATTTTGCCGACTATGTGCAGGCCGTGGAATGGGCGCAGCACTTCGCGCGCGTCAACCGCGACGTGATGATGGCGCGGGTTTTGAAAACCCTGTCGGCGACGCTGAATCTGGATTTTGAAGCCCGGCTGGCGGCGGTGAATTGCCACCACAATTATGTCAGCCGCGAGCATCACTACGGCAAAAACGTGCTGGTAACCCGCAAAGGCGCGGTGCGCGCCGGCCTGGGCGAATGGGGCATCATCCCCGGCAGCATGGGCGCAAAATCGTTCATAGTCCGCGGGCTGGGCAACGATGAAAGTTTTTGCAGCTGCAGCCACGGCGCCGGCCGAATCATGTCGAGAACGGCGGCGAAAAAACGGGTGTCGCTTGAACAGCATATCGCCGCAACCGAAGGCGTGGAATGCCGAAAGGACCCGTCGGTGATCGACGAAACGCCGGCCGCCTACAAACCCATCGAACAGGTCATGCAAGCGCAAAGCGATCTGGTGGAAATCATGCACACGTTAAAGCAGGTGGTTTGTGTCAAAGGCTAGCAACATGATCGAGATCGACGGCGCCCAGGGCGAAGGCGGCGGCCAGGTGCTGAGAACGGCGCTGTCGCTGGCCGCCTGCCGCGGTGTTCCGGTTTATGTTCACAATATCCGTCAGGGCCGCAAGAATCCCGGCCTGATGCGTCAGCATCTGGCTTGCGTCAGGGCTATTGCCGCCGTGTGCGGCGCCGAAGTCAGGGGCGCATCGATAGGCTCGAAAGCGGTGATGTTTATCCCCGGCAAGATCAAAGCCGGGGATTACCGGTTCGTCGTGGGCAGCGCCGGCAGCAGCACGCTGGTATTCCAGACCGTACTGCCTGCCCTGCTGATGGCCGACAAGCCCTCGCGGCTGAAGCTGACTGGCGGCACCCACAATCCGTTGGCGCCCAGCTTCGACTTTATCCAGCATACGTTTTTGCCGGTGCTGCGGCAAATCGGCTGCGAGTTCGATGCCAGCCTGGAGCGCTACGGCTTTTATCCGGTCGGCGCCGGACAATGGACGGTCACCATCGAGCCACCGGCAAGCTTTCGGAAACTGACGCTGGAAACGCGCGGCCAGCTGCTCGACGTTGAGGCGCATTGCATCAGCGCCGGGATTCCGGGTCATGTAATTCTTAGAGAAAAGCAGCAACTACTGCGCCGGCTGAATTGGGCGGACGATGCGGTCAGCGTCAGTCAGGTGGAATCGCTGGGCCCCGGCAACAGCGTGATGATCAAAGTGCGTTATCCCCAAATCACCGAAGTGCTGGAAAGCCATGGCGCAATGGGCATCAGCGCCGAGCGGGTGGCGAACCATACCGTTGATTTGCTGCATCGCTACCAGGGCTTCGCCGCCCCGGTGGGGCATTATCTGGCAGATCAGTTGCTGCTGCCGCTATGTCTGGGCGCGGGCGGCTCGTTTGTCACCGGACCGTTATCCGGACACTGCAAAACCAATATCGACGTGATCAGGCGAATGCTGGATATCGATATTACTGTCGAGGAAATTGAACCGAAAAGGCAGTGGCGGGTGGCCATCTGATATATGCAAAAAGGCGACGCCAACAGTAAGCACTTTAATCGAAGTCGCCCCCACACTGCGTACTTGGATAAATCCCGTTTTTATAAAACCCGGGCTCGCGGGCAAAAAAGCTCGTAGGCTGAGTTGGAGCTTTGCGTAAACCCAGCCTGCGAGCTATTGAAATTCGGGAAGCCATATTAAATCAGTGATGCCTGGATCGATGCCGTGCTGGCTCAGCAATGTTGTGATCTGGCCCCGATGGTGCGTTTGATGGTTAAAAAAATGAATGACAGCAAACCAGAGAGGATAGCTTCTAGGCTTAGGGGTCACGGCGCTTGTGTAATGGAGAGTGCGGTTAAGCTCCGAATCCGTCAGCGATTCGGACCATTCAATGATGCTGCCGTCGGTTTTCTCCCGCTCTGCACGAAGCTGTAAGAAATCCGGATAAAGTTCTTGATCAAGGGATTTGAATGCAAAAGGCTGCCCCATGAAACGCCCCATCCATATCCGGTCGGCGAGCAGGGTATGATTCAGCGTGCCATGGATGGACTTGAAGAAGGCACCCATGTCGCGTTTCAGCGCCTCAGCTGGGATCGTCGAACAACTATCATAGATGCGCTCGTTCATCCAACGGTTATAGCCGGCCATCGTGCGCGTATAGCTGGTTATATTCGCCTTGCTTGTCATTTGTTTATTGGTTATGCAATCAGGCATATCGAATCTCCCAGTAACACTGATCTTTTCCGTAGGTTTCTAATATCCTCGACCATAGCCTCAAGGAACCCTGTTCCACTTCGGCCATTATACTTAGGATTTGGCTAAAAATGACTTCCTGAAACTGGAATCTTGCATAGGATGCGCTGACCAAAAGTAGGCGCTCCAGGCGGCGCAATGAAGCGCATCGCTCGCGAACGATGTTTAAACAGGGAAATTATTGGCGACCAAATCCTTAAGCGGCGTATGTTTGTAAGCATTTCCAGATGTGCTTTCCGGATACTTGAGCGATTGATAATAATCATCAATGCTTATGTTGGACTTTTTGCAAGATTCATCCAACGGATGATACTAACTGCCCAATGTTTACATACCGCCATATTACTCAGTCAGCCTTGTTCTGACGAGTAAAATTTGCGGAGTATCCATGGCATGCGAATAGTGCGAATACCCTAAAGGGCTCAAGTACCCATAGGGCATAAATGAATTCGCACCTACAGTTTATCCGTCATAATTAAATTGACTGAGTACTAGAACTGAAAAGGCAGTGGCGAGTGATCATCTGATATACGCAAAAAGGCGACGTCAACGGTCGGCATTTTAACCAAAGTCGTCCCTGCACTGCATGCTTGGATAAAACCCATTTTTATAGAATCCCGGCTCGCGGGCAAAAAAAAGCCCGTCATAAGACGGGCTTTTTTAAAACGGTCAAACCGAATTGATCAGTTTTTGGTTTTATCAACGATCTGGTTGGCCTTGATCCAAGGCATCATGCTGCGCAGTTTTTCACCGACAACTTCGATAGGATGCTCTGCATTCAGGCGACGTTTGGCTGTCATTTCCGGATAGCCGGTCATGCCTTCCAGGATGAATTTCTTGGCGTATTCGCCGTTTCTGATGTTGTTCAGCGCTTCGCGCATCGCCCAGCGGCTTTCGTCGTTGATGACTCGCGGGCCTGTGACGTACTCGCCATACTCGGCATTGTTGGAGATCGAGTAGTTCATGTTGGCGATGCCGCCTTCGTACATCAGGTCGACGATCAGTTTCAATTCGTGCAGACACTCAAAGTAAGCCATTTCAGGCGCGTAGCCGGCATCAACCAGCGTTTCAAAACCGGCTTTGACCAGTTCAACGGCGCCGCCGCACAATACCGCCTGTTCGCCGAACAGGTCGGTTTCGGTTTCATCGCGGAAAGTCGTTTCGATGATGCCTGAACGGCCGCCGCCGATAGCCGAAGCGTATGACAGGCAAATGTCCTTGGCTTTGCCCGATGCGTCCTGATGCACGGCGATCAGATCAGGGATGCCGCCGCCGCGGACAAATTCCGAACGCACGGTATGGCCCGGCGCTTTAGGTGCGATCATGATTACGTCCAGATCGGCGCGTGGTGTAACTTGGTTGTAAAGAATCGCAAACCCGTGCGCGAATGCCAAGGCAGCGCCTTGCTTGATATTCGGCTCAATTTCGGTTTTATACAGTTGCGCCTGGAACTCGTCGGGTGTCAGGATCATGACCACATCGGCGCCGGCTATGGCTTCGGGCACGTCTTTTACGGTCAATCCGGCGCCTTGCGCTTTCGCCACTGAGGCGGAACTCGCACGCAAGCCAACGACAACATCAACGCCGGAGTCTTTTAAGTTGTTGGCATGGGCGTGACCTTGTGAACCGTAGCCGATGATGGCTACTTTTTTACTTTTGATGATTGAAAGATCAGCATCTTTGTCGTAATAAACTTGCATGGGTTTTCCTGTGTTTTATGTTTTTTAAATTTCAAACCAGGCCCGGGGAACCGGGCGCTGAATAAATAAAGCATTGGCTACAGATGCAGCCCTTTCTCGCCGCGCGAAATGCCGGTCGGACCGGAACGCACGACTTCTATAATACCGTCCGAATCAATGGCGGCGACGAATGCGTCCAGCTTATCCGAGGTGCCGGTCATTTCAACGACATAAGTCGTTGGCGTCACGTCGATGATGCGGCCACGAAAAATATTGGCCAGGCTTCTGACCTCCTCGCGCGTCTCGTCGCTGGTTTTCACTTTCACCATCATCAGTTCGCGCTCGATATGCACGGATTCGGCCAAATCGATCAGCTTGACCACATCAATCAGCTTATTGAGTTGTTTGGTGATCTGTTCGATAACGTCTTCATTGCCACGGGTGACCAATGTCATTCTGGATAGGCTGGGGTCTTCCGTCGGCGCCACAGTCAACGACTCGATGTTGTAACCGCGTGCTGAGAACAAACCGGCCACGCGCGATAATGCGCCCGCCTCATTTTCCATCAGTATCGAAATAATATGTCTCATTATGCCAGTTCCCTGTCTGTCGGTGTTCCCGGTGCTACTCTCAGCTTCATGTCGTGATGGCCCTTGCCGGCCTCGATCATCGGATAAACGTTCTCGGTTCTATCGGTCATGATGTCCAAGAACACCGTACGGTCTTTCAATGCAAAGGCTTCTTCCAGCGCCGGCCGCACTTCTTCCGGCTTATCGATGCGCATGCCGATATGACCATAGGCCTCGGCCAGTTTCACGAAATCAGGAATCGTATCCATATAGGAATGCGAATAGCGGCTTTCATAGGAGAATTCCTGCCATTGCCGCACCATACCCATATAGCGGTTGTTCAGGTTAACGATTTTGACCGGCGTATTGTACTGCAGCGCCGTCGATAATTCCTGAATACACATCTGGATGCTGGCCTCGCCGGTGACACACGCGACATTGGCGTCGGGATGAGCCAGTTTGACGCCGATCGCCGCCGGCAGACCGAATCCCATCGTGCCCAAGCCCCCGGAGTTAATCCAGCGGCGAGGCTTGTCGAAATGATAATACTGGGCGGCGTACATTTGATGCTGCCCCACGTCCGAAGTGATAAAGGCCTCGCCCTTGGTCACGTCATATAATTGCTCGATCACATATTGCGGCTTGATCAGGAGGCTGCTTCTGTCGTAATCCAGGCAGTTAACGGCGCGCCATTTTTCGATCTGGTTCCACCAGTTTTCCAACGCCTTTTTGTTCGGTTTCTTTTTGCCTTCCTTAATCAGCTCGAGCATTTGTTCCAGCACCGGCTTCACATCGCCGACAATGGGTACATCGACTTTAACGGTCTTGGAAATGGAAGCCGGATCGATATCGATATGGATAATCTTGGCGTACGGACAGAACTGGTCGAGTTTACCGGTAACGCGGTCATCGAAGCGTGCGCCGATGGCGATAATCACATCGCTCTCGTGCATGGCCATATTGGCCTCATAGGTGCCGTGCATTCCCAGCATGCCGATGAACTGCTTGTCGGTCGCCGGATACGCACCCAGGCCCATCAGGGTATTGGTGACCGGATAGCCCAGCATGCGAACTAATTCCGTCAGTTCCTCGCTGGCTTCACCCAGCACGACGCCGCCGCCCGCATAAACCATGGGTTTCTCGGCCTCTAACAATAACTCCACGGCTCTTTTTATTTGGCCCTTATGTCCGGCTGTAGCCGGGTTGTAGGAGCGCATCGTCACTTTTTTGGGATATTTATACGGCACCTTAATTCTTGGATCAGTGATGTCCTTGGGCACATCGATGACCACCGGTCCGGGACGCCCCGTCGTCGCCACGTAAAACGCTTTTTTTATGGTTTCCGCCAGTTTGGTCACATCCTTGACCAGAAAATTATGTTTCACGCAAGGCCGGGTTATGCCGACCATGTCGACTTCCTGGAACGCGTCGCTGCCGATCACCGGCGAGGACACCTGACCGGAAATGACAACCATCGGAATCGAGTCCAGATATGCCGTGGCGATGCCGGTGACGGCGTTGGTCGCGCCCGGTCCGGAAGTCACCAGCACCACGCCAGGCTTTCCGGTTGCACGGGCATAGCCGTCGGCGGCATGCGTAGCCGCCTGTTCATGCCGGACCAGAATATGTTTGACGTCATCCTGCTGGAAGATCGCATCGTATAAATGCAATACCGCCCCGCCGGGATAGCCAAAAATATATTCCACGCCTTCGTCTTTAAGACTCTGAATTACGATTTGTGCGCCGTTTAGCTCCACGCTAATGCCCTCAATAATCTGGTTATGACTCTCGGTTCAAGTCGATTTTATTCCGTTTTTCAAAATTCAAGCCCGATGTCACCGGCATTATTTTGAAAAAAGGTGAATAAACTACTGATATTGTCTTTTTTCGTCAAGCAATTCTCGACTATTTTACTAGGTTCCTGACGGAATTGTAATTTTGATCTTTAACGCATTGTTTAATGCTTGTCTAGTAGATAACAATCCATTATTGTTCTAAATATCACGCACTCACATAAGGAATCAATAAAATGTCAATAAAAAATGCTTTCTATGCCCAATCCGGGGGAGTCACGTCTGTCATTAACGCCAGCGCTTGCGGAGTCCTGCAAACCGCCCGGCAACATCCCGACAAAATAGGCACGGTTTATGCCGGGCACAATGGCATTATCGGCGCCTTAAAGGAAGAGCTGATTGATACCGGCCTTGAATCCGATGCCGCCATTGCGGCTTTAAGGCATACGCCGGCCGGAGCGTTCGGCTCCTGCCGTTATAAATTAAAAAGCCTGGAACAAAACAAGGCCGAATACGCGCGCCTGATCGAAGTCTTTAAAACGCATAATATCGGCTACTTTTTCTATAACGGCGGCGGTGATTCCCAGGACACTGCATATAAAGTGTCACAATTGGGCGACCAGATGGGCTATCCGATCATCTGTGTCGGCGTGCCTAAAACGGTGGACAACGACTTACCCATTACCGACACCTGCCCGGGTTTCGGCTCTGTCGCCAAATACATAGCTGTTTCCATGCGCGAGGCCAGTTTCGACGTGGAATCCATGTGCCTTACATCCACCAAGGTGTTCGTGCTGGAGGTCATGGGACGACATGCCGGCTGGATCGCCGCCGCGGGCGGGCTGGCGGCCAACGATGATAAAGACATCCCGCTGGTAATTTTGTTCCCCGAAGTGCAATTTGATCAGGCCAGGTTTCTGGCCAAGGTTGACGAAAAAGTCAAAAAATACGGCTATTGCTCGGTTGTGGTATCGGAAGGCGTAAAAGGCGCTGATGGCAAGTTCCTGGCCGAGGCCGGCGGCACCGATGCCTTCGGCCATGCGCAATTAGGCGGTGCCGCGCCAGTAGTCGCCAATATTGTCAAAGATGCACTGGGTTACAAATATCACTGGGCTGTCGCCGATTATCTGCAAAGAGCGGCTCGCCATATTGCCTCGAAAACCGACGTGGATCAGGCTTATGCCATGGGCAAGGCTGCCGTGGAACTGGCCATCTCCGGCAAATCGGCCGTTATGCCCACTATCGTCAGAACGTCCGACGCGCCTTATCAATGGCACGTGGGCCATGCCGACCTGAAGGATGTCGCCAATGTTGAAAAAATGATGCCGGCCGAGTTCATTTCAGATGACGGCTTTGGCATTACCGAAGCCTGCCGCCATTATCTGCAACCATTAATCATGGGCGAGGACTATCCGCCTTATAAAAATGGTTTGCCGGATTATGTCACGATGAAAAAACAGATGATTGCTAAAAAACTGCCTGAATTTTCCGTCTAGACTATCCGACGCTCTTTAAAATATATTGAAGAGTTCGAACATAAGCCCACGCTGATGACCGCGGAACGCCGGCGTTCCGCGGTCATCCATCAAGGACGGACCATGCCAAATATTATTCTGCCCACCCTGTCGCCTGCCCAATGGTGCAGTCTTTTTGTCCTGTTCGCTGCCGCCAGCGCTATTTTGTACAGTCTGATTTCGATCAAATGGATCAAAAAACAACCTGCCGGCAACGAACACATGCAGGCTATCGCCCAGGCGATCCAGCAAGGCGCCCAGGCTTACCTGGCCAGGCAGTATAAAGTGATAGCCCTGGTCGGCATCCTGATCTTGTTACTGCTCGGTTTCCTATTGAATTGGGAAACCGCCGGCGGTTTTGCCGTCGGCGCGCTGTTTTCGGCACTGGCCGGCTTCATGGGCATGCATATTTCGGTTCGCGCCAATGTCCGCACCGCGCAAGCCGCCTATGCTGGCACGGCTCATGCATTTCTGATCGCCTTCCGGGGCGGCTCCATTACCGGCATGTTAGTCGCGGGCCTGGGGCTTCTGGCAGCAAGCGGCTATTATAGCGCGCTACAACAATTGGGTACGCCGGAACCACTGCACGCCATGATAGGCGTCGCTTTCGGCGCATCGTTGATTGCCATTTTCGCACGCCTTGGCGGCGGAATATTTACCAAAGGCGCCGACGTAGGCGCCGATATCGTCGGCAAGGTAGAAGCCGGCATACCCGAGGATGACCCCAGGAATCCGGCCGTGATCGCCGATAATGTCGGCGATAATGTCGGCGACTGCGCCGGCATGGCGGCCGATTTGTTCGAATCCTATACCGTATCGCTGATTGGCACGATGTTATTGGCCAGCCTGCTGGTGCCCGGCGATAATGAAAACATCATCATTTATCCCTTGGTGCTGGGCGGCATTTCAATCCTGACCGCCATTATCGGCATTCTCTTCGTCAGAATTGGCCGCCGCGGCAATATCATGGGCGCTTTATATAAGGGCGTCATGGTATCGGTGACACTGTCCTTCCTGCTGTTTTATCTACTCACCGAACGGTTGCTCGGCGATACATTGGTTATCGGTATGCAAGTCATTCCTTCCATTAACCTGTTTTATTCGACCATTATCGGTCTAGGCTTAATGGCTGCCTTGATGGTCATCACCGAATACTACACCTCCAGCCAGTATGAGCCGGTCAGGCAAATTGCACTGGCATCGACCACCGGGGACGGCACTAATGTCATTGCCGGCCTAAGCCTGTCCATGAAAGCCACCGCCGCACCGGTTATCCTGATCTGCGCCGGCATGTGGGGGGCTTACCACTTGGCGGGAGTATTCGGCATCGCCATTGCCGCGACCGGCATGTTGTCGTTAACGGGCATAATTGTGGCTATGGATGCCTACGGCCCTATTACCGACAATGCCGGCGGTATTGCCGAAATGGCAAAAATGCCAGAGGAAATCCGCCGAATCACCGATCCTCTCGATGCCGTCGGCAATACCACCAAAGCCGTTACCAAAGGTTATGCGATGGGTTCGGCAGGCCTTGCGGCGCTGGTGTTGTTTTCCGATTTCACCAACAAACTCGGCGGCATTATTTTCGATCTGTCGGATCATCGGGTCATTATCGGCCTGTTGCTCGGCGCGCTGATTCCTTACTTGTTCAGCGCCCTGGCCATGGAAGCGGTCGGCAAGGCTGCCAGCGATATCGTCAACGAAGTGCGCCGCCAGTTCAAGGAAATCCCCGGCATTATGGATTACACGGCCAAGCCCGATTATTCAAAGGCGGTCGATATGCTGACGATTTCCGCGATCAGAAAAATGGTTGCACCATCCCTGTTGCCGGTGTCCATACCGGCCATCGTCGGCTTCACGCTAGGTAAGGAAGCTTTAGGCGGCGTGCTGATCGGCACGATCATTACCGGCCTGTTTGTCGCCATCTCCATGACTATCGGCGGCGGCGCCTGGGACAATGCCAAAAAATACATCGAGGAAGGGCATTATGGCGGCAAAGGTTCCGATGCGCATAAAGCCTCGGTTACCGGCGATACCGTAGGCGATCCGTACAAGGATACCGCCGGCCCTTCCGTGAATATTATTATCAAGATGGTCAACAGCGTAGCCTTGCTGGTCGTGCCGTTGCTGGACAAATTTTAGGCCGGGAACTTACGGGACAGTAAACTCGACCTCGTAACCGGTAAATTTGCGAATATTGATCACGCCTGTATCGAGCATCAGGTACTGGCCTTTGATGCCGTGCAGAACGCCTGCGACTTCCGGCTGCTTATCGAAATTGAAGGACTTGACCTTTACCGGGTAATTATCCACCGGGTAATGAATCGCGACCACTTGTTCATGCGTTAGCACTTCAATCGCCTGCTGACCGAAGCGCTCGGCGATGTTGGCCAATTCCGCTTTGCACACGGCAATCAGTTCATCGCGTTTGGCCGCCAGGTCGACAGGTTCCGCATGATTTTTCAGCATTTGCTGCCAGCTGGTCTTGTCGCTGACATATCGGGCAATAGCCACCTCGATCAAGCCGGAAATATAGCGTGACTGCACTTTAAAAATCGGCAAGGCCTGGACCGCGCCCTGGTCGATCCAACGCGTCGGTATCTGGTTCTGCCGGGTGATGCCTACTTTGATGCCGGAGGAATTGGCCAGATATACGATATGGGGCTGGAAACAGAATTCGTCCGCCCACGCCGGCTCTCTACAGGTGCCGGCTTCATAATGGCAGGTTTCCGGCTTCATGATACACATGTCGCACTGCGCCAGTGTAGTAAAACAGGGATAGCAATAGCCCTGACTAAAACTTTTCTTGGTTTGCCTGCCGCAATGCACGCAATAAATCCTGCCGGTGTAGGTGAGTTTAAGCGGCTTACCGATTAGCGGATTTAAGGCGACCGTCTGATCCGACAATGGCAACTCATATTGAACCGGGTTGTCCAATTGAGTACACATTTTTCTTAATTGTCCCTGCATGCGGGTATTCCTCTAAATAAAGCTTATCACAGCTGATATAATGTCACGATTTGACAATCTACTAAAGAGGACATGCATGTCATTGATGAAAGTCTCGTCTGGAAAAGATATTCCGAACGATATTAATGTTGTAATTGAAATACCCGCTTTCAGCGACCCGGTTAAATACGAAATCGACAAGGATACCGGCGCACTGATGGTCGACCGCTTCATGGGCACTTCAATGCAGTACCCAACCAATTACGGCTATATTCCGCACACTCTTTCAGATGATGGCGATCCGGTTGATGTTCTGGTGATTACGCCTGCGCCGCTGTTAAGCGGTTGTGTGGTGCGCTGCCGGCCTATCGGCGTCCTGAAAATGACGGATGAAGCCGGGGAGGATGCCAAAGTATTGGCCGTGCCGCTGGAAAAATTGACCCCGTTCTATAATCGCGTCAAAAGCTATGAAGACATTCCTGAAGATAAACTGGCTAAAATCGCGCATTTCTTTGAACACTACAAGGACCTGGAAGAGGGCAAATGGGTAAAAATCGAAGGCTGGTTCAGCCTGGAACATGCCCAGGAAGAAATCATGTCAAGCATAAAACGATATAACTCGACTGTAGAGAAACCACTTTTCTAAGCGGCGCACACGCCATATGCTATTTATAAGGGGGGCACCAACAATGCCCCCCACACTGCTCCCTCTCATTCGCGCTTATAACCATCGGTATTCTTCTCCACCCAGCGCTGATCCTCCGAAAGTAACGCTTCCTTTTTCCAGAAAGGCGCTTTCGACTTTAACGCTTCCATAATATACCGGCTGGCATCGAATGCATCGCCACGGTGTGAAGCCCAGACCACCACCAGCACAATCGGCTCATTCGGCAAAATTTCTCCCACGCGATGCACGACCAGCGCATCAATGACCGACCACTGACGCCGCGCTTCAGCAATGATTTTTTCCAGCTGCTTTTCGGTCATGCCCGGATAATGCTCAAGATGCATGGATTTGACATCATCGCCTTCGTTGAAATCGCGCATGGTGCCGATAAAAACGTTGGTCGCGCCGAATTTACCGGCCATCTGCCTTGCCGCATTTTGATACGCCTGAACTTCCTGCCAGGGATCGAAGCCTTGCGCATAAATTTTCACTGCCATGGTCAGCCTCCGGTTACCGGCGGAAAAAAAGCCACCTCATCGCCGTCCCTGACGACACTGTTCCAGTCGACATATTCCATATTGACCGCCGCCAACAGATTATCCGGCGCCGGCTTGCCGACATTGGCACGACACCATATATCCTTGACGGTGACCGGGCCAGTAAACTCAAGATCGTCTTCCGAACGGCCCAGGCTTTCTTTCAAACTGGCGAAATAACGCACTTTAATTGACATAGTCATTCACGCGGTCATAAAAAAGATAGATAATAATAAATTGAACCCCGCCCCAGCAAAATCGCACAGTTTGCCTGCGGCGGCATTCCTTTATCGGTAATTTTACAAGAATTGTGACTGAACTAACCCATTTTAATCAGTCCGGCGAAGCCCATATGGTCGATGTCGGTGATAAAGCGATCACCCAGCGCACAGCCATCACTGAAGGCTATATTGAAATGCGGCCGGAAACACTCAAGCTGATCATCGAAGGCGGGCATAAAAAAGGCGATGTGCTGACCATAGCCAGAATCGCCGGCATCATGGCCAGCAAGAAAACCGCCGATTTGATTCCGCTCTGCCATCCCCTGCCCATCACTCACGTGGAAATCAGCCTGACCGCGGAAATCGACAACAACCGCGTACGCTGCCAGACCACGGTAAAAACCAATGGCCAGACCGGTGTGGAAATGGAAGCCCTCAACGCCACGCAGATCGCCTTGCTGACCATCTATGATATGTGTAAGGCCGTGGATCGGGGCATGGTGATTCAATCCGTACAGTTGCTGGAAAAAGACGGCGGTAAATCGGGACACTGGCAGCGCCAATAGCTGACCGGAATGTTCCCATTATGAATTATTTTTCGGATGCCTTTTCAGCCGCTATCGGACTCGTTTTCCAATTTGATCCGGATGTTTACGAAATCGTCTGGACATCTTTAAAAATATCGCTGATCGCGACTTCCTTCGCCTCGCTGCTTGGCGTACTGCTGGGTATATGGACCGCCATCAGTCACTTTCCGGGCAAACACGTGCTGCAGCATCTGTTGAATACTCTGATGGCCATGCCGACGGTGATGATCGGTCTGATTTTTTACGGCTTGCTCAGCCGCAGGGGGCCTTTGGGGGAATTCGGTTTACTGTACACGGAAACCGCCGTCATCTTGGGTCAAGCGTGCCTGATCCTGCCTATCATCATGAATATGACGCTAGTAGCCGTACAATCGGCCGATAACCGACTCATGTTCACACTGAAAATGCTGGGCGCGAAGTCCTACCAGCAAATTGTCCCGATTTTAAGTGAGCTGCGCTATGTCATACTGGCCGGCATTATTACCGGGTTCGGCCGTGCCATTGGCGAAGTCGGTGCCGCCATGATGCTGGGTGGCAACATTCAGGGCTCGACCCGAACCATGACCACGGCCATCGCGCTGGAAACCAGCAAAGGCGATTTCGAACTGGGCCTGGCGCTAGGTCTCCTGCTGCTGCTGATCGCCTTTACCGTCAACCTGATGCTGCAACTGCTGAAAAGCAAGACCTGAAGGTCCATCTACCAGCTAAAACTCCTTAAAAATCAGTAATTGCTTACAGGAGTTCAGCGGGCGCCTTAGCTTTCATTGATTATTTATATCCCTGATATTGCGAATCCGTTGCCTGTTTAAAGATGACTGAACGTCTTTTGTTACTTGTGCTTTTTGAATCCGCCCAGCGCTTTAAAGAGCTTTCCGACCTTGCGCCTTTCGGCGCTTTGAGGAGCTAAAGCCTCATCACGATGAATCTGGCTCAGCCACGCCTCATATTCCTGGCGTGTTTCCTCCAGTTTGCGGCGAATTCTATTCCGGTGTTCGCTGGAAATTTCAAGCCGGATAAAATCACTGTCCTGTCTAAGCATGAATCGGGCGACTTCATCCAGCAGATCGTCATCAATTTGCTCAGGCGCAAAACTCTTTTTATACACGCCAAAGTTTTCGTGATTATTGATGAGTATCTTTATGTTCGAGGCAACATAATCCACTTCAAATTTGAATCTGACCGGAATCTTGCGGGTCACGATAAAACTGGCATTTTGCACCGCCCCCACACCTTGAAAATACTTCCATTCAAAAGGCACCTTATGCGCGCTTAGGAAAGCGACCTCCTGCTCTATCAGACTTTTTCCCTGCAAGTTATAGCTAAATGCCCCTTCGCTCAGGCAAAAAAAACTCACATTGATTTGCATGAGCTTACCAGGATCTACATAGCCGATAATGCCATCCGTGTTTATTTTGTAATCTGTTTGAATCAGGCGACCGAGCTGGGGGTATTTAGAGCTGTAGTCATCAATGAAAATAGACTGTTCAAGATAAGTTAAATGTTCGACCATCTCCTTCATGAATACAAAGATGCTTTGCATTTTGGGAAGAATGGCGTCTTTATAACGCGCCGCTAATTCTTGTTCAATATGCTGTTGGTCTAGCTCATCATCTTGTTTTCCGTGTACCTGTCCTCTTAATTGCTCAAGAACCCCCATAACCGCTCCTTTAGCGTTTATTTAGTGTATGGGCATAAATATACCGTGGATTGCCCATCAAATCTGCGATCCACGGCACTTTAAGCCTTTAAATTTTATGATAAATAGCCGCACCTTCTTCCACAAATTGCTTGGACTTCTCATCCATCCCTTTTATCAATGCCTCTTCCTCGGCAATGCCTTTTTCAGCCGCGTAATCACGCACATCCTGACTGATTTTCATCGAACAGAAATGCGGGCCGCACATCGAGCAGAAATGCGCGATTTTAGCCGACTCCTTAGGCAGGGTTTCATCATGGAATTCACGCGCCCGCTCAGGGTCCAGGCCGATGTTGAACTGATCTTCCCAGCGGAATTCGAAGCGCGCCTTGGACATGGCGTTATCGCGCGCCTGCGCGCCAGGATGGCCTTTGGCGAGATCGGCGGCATGCGCGGCGATTTTATAGGTCACGATACCTTCACGTACGTCTTGTTTATTAGGCAACCCCAAGTGCTCTTTCTGGGTGACATAACAGAGCATCGCACAGCCGTACCAGCCGATATTGGCGGCGCCGATAGCCGAGGTAATATGGTCATAACCGGGCGCGATATCGGTCGTCAACGGGCCTAAGGTATAGAAAGGCGCCTCGCCGCATTCTTCGAGTTGTTTGTCCATATTGACTTTAATCATATGTAAGGGTACATGCCCCGGTCCTTCAATCATGGTTTGCACATCATGTTTCCAGGCAATTTTAGTCAATTCTCCCAAAGTTTCCAGTTCGCCGAATTGCGCGGCATCGTTGGCGTCATAAATTGACCCCGGACGCAGCCCATCCCCTAATGAGAACGACACATCATAAGCCTTCATGATTTCACAGATTTCTTCGAAATGCGTGTACAGGAAGCTTTCCGTGTGATGCGCCAGACACCATTTCGCCATAATGGAGCCGCCGCGCGAGACGATGCCGGTCATTCTCTTGGCTGTCAACGGCACATGGTGCAAACGCACGCCGGCGTGGATCGTGAAGTAGTCGACGCCCTGCTCGGCCTGTTCGATCAATGTGTCGCGGAAGATTTCCCAAGTCAGTTCCTCGGCCTTGCCGTTGACTTTTTCCAGCGCCTGATAGATGGGCACGGTGCCTATAGGGACGGGCGAGTTGCGTAAAATCCATTCTCGGGTTTCATGAATGTTCTTGCCGGTCGATAAATCCATGATCGTATCGCCGCCCCAGCGTATGCCCCAGAGCATTTTCTCGACCTCTTCATCGATAGACGACGTGACCGCCGAATTGCCGAGGTTGCCGTTGATTTTGACCAGGAAGTTGCGGCCGATAATCATCGGCTCCAACTCGGGGTGATTGATATTGGCCGGAATAATGGCACGGCCACGCGCGACTTCGGAGCGCACAAATTCAGGCGTAATGACGGCTGGAATCGATGCGCCAAAGGAATCGCCCGGATGCTGGTCTTTCCATAATTCACGCATTTCCTCCATTTTCTGGTTTTCCCGTATCGCGATAAATTCCATTTCCGGTGTGATGATTCCCTGCCGGGCATAATGCATTTGCGTGACGTTAGCGCCGGCTTTGGCGCGGCGCGGCTTGCGAATATGTTCAAAGCGCAAATCAGCGGTTTCGGGATCTTCCAGGCGCTGGCGCCCGAATTCCGAGCTCGGGCCAGGCAGTTCTTCGGTATCGTTACGCTCTGCAATCCAGGCTGCGCGAATGGCACTCAGGCCTTTTTTTAAATCAACTTCAACATCGGGGTCGGTATAAACGCCAGAGGTGTCATAGACGTACAATGGGGGATTTTTTTCCGCGCCGAATTGGACCGGTGTGTCGGACAGGGTGATCTTGCGCATTGGAACGCGTATATCAGGCCGACTGCCTTGAACGTAGATTTTTTCCGATGCCGGATAGGAATCAATTTTGACACTGCTGGCGGCAGTGGACGTAAGATCTTTAAGAACAGCGCTCATGCTTATCTCCAAAATTCAATAAAACAAGACGCAGGGAAGTGTGGGCTTTCCTACGCCGGTATTAACCGGAGTCAGGTTCAAAGGGTTTCTCTCAGCCTCAAGATACATCTCGAAGCACCCCTAGCCTTTACGGATATTGCTCTAAATTAAATGAAAATGACCTACATTGCAAGTCAGCGCTATATAACCACCACCATAAACACCTTATAAATCAAAAGGTTTTATTAAAGCTCCCCTGTTCAAAATCTTCCTTATCATTTATTAAATCAGCACTTCCCTCTGCCTTAAGATAAAATGCGCGGCAATTGGTGATAATTCAAAGGGGGAAATACGTGGACTTAAACAATATCAACCAGATCGAACATGCCGGCTTATCCACTCGCAAGGAAATATTGCGGGTCGGCTTCGCACTGGTTTTCATGATCGCGGTCATGCTGTATGTAGGCAATTCCACCGAGCCTGTGGCCCAGCATTACCTGTTGATCATAGCCGCCGTGATTGGCGGATATATGGCTTTAAATATCGGCGCGAATGATGTGGCTAACAATGTCGGCCCGGCGGTCGGTTCGCAAGCCTTAACGATGACCGGCGCAATCATTATCGCCGCCATCTTCGAGGCGGCCGGCGCGCTCATCGCCGGCGGCGATGTGGTCGGCACCATTAAATCCAGCATCATTGACCCGTCCATGCTCAAGGATGCGGATACGTTTATCTGGCTGATGATGGCGGCTCTGCTGGCCGGCGCCCTCTGGCTTAACCTCGCGACCGCCCTTAATGCCCCCGTTTCAACGACGCACTCGATCGTCGGCGCGGTATTGGGCGCGGGTATTGCCGCAGGCGGCTTGGATATCGCCAACTGGCCAGTGCTGGGAGAAATTGTCGCCAGCTGGGTTATTTCACCGGTACTTGGCGGCATCATCGCCGCGGGCTTCCTGTATTTCATCAAGCGCACCATTACCTATCAGGAAGACATGGTACGAGCCGCCACCAAAATAGTGCCACTGCTTATTGCTTTCATGGTCTGGGTTTTCTCCACTTATCTAATCATGAAAGGCCTTAAACATCTCTGGAAAATCGAGTTTCTGCCGGCCAGCGCTATCGGCTTGGCTCTAGCCGTGGCCGCTTATCTGGCAGTCAAACCGATGATCAGCAAAATCGCGTTAACCATGGATCAGTCTAAAGCCAACATTAACAAGCTGTTTACGTTACCAATGGTATTTTCGGCCGCGCTGCTCAGTTTTGCGCATGGCGCCAACGACGTTGCCAATGCCGTAGGTCCATTGGCGGCAATAAACGATGCCATATTCAGCGGCGGCGTTGCTCCCAAAGCCTCTATTCCGGTCTGGGTCATGATGGTCGGCGCTATTGGCATTTCCATCGGTCTGGCTTTGTACGGCCCTAAACTGATCCGCACAGTCGGCAGCGAAATCACCGAACTCGATAAAATGCGCGCCTTCTGTATAGCCATGTCGGCGGCCTTTACGGTCATCATTGCCAGCCAGATGGGCTTACCGGTCAGTTCGACTCATACCGCTGTTGGCGCCGTATTCGGCGTAGGCTTTCTACGCGAATACCTAAAACACAGCGATGCCAAAAGAATAGAAGAGATTAAAGCGCATCACGAACATGACAATCCGGAAACAGTGGATGAGTTCCTGAGAAACTTCAAGAAAGCGTCTATTGAAAAGAAAGGGCAGATGCTGAAAGAACTGAAGCAGGCACGAGAAGCGGCGCCGCTGACAAAAAAAGAGCGCAAAAGCCTTAAAAAGGTCTATCGCAAACAACTGGTCAAGCGCTCGCACCTCTATAAGATTGCGGCAGCCTGGATTATCACAGTGCCCTCATCAGCCATACTGGCCAGCCTGTTGTTTTTCACTATCAGAGGCATGATGCTGCCTTAGGAACGGGAATGAAATAAGACCCGCAATTGAGGCAGGATTTCTGTTCCTGTTCAAGGCGCGCAAACAGGCGCATAGCAAGCTATGTAACTGTTTGCGCAACGCCGAAGAGGGACAGAAAGACAAGTCAGTTGCGGGAGTTATAAAATCCCCGTTCCTTAGCTCGATGACCTAAATCATAATATCCAGCCAAAGCATCAAAGACCGGGTGAACGGTCGATCATTGCCGCCGTTCACCCGGAAACAGCCCATCAACATCCAGATACGAACAAGGAAATTAATAACGCCAGAAAAATGATTTTTTCCAGCAGCAGTGTTAGAATTTCTCAACTAATGACCAACCAGATTTAACGGATGTCGACAGACCCTCAAACAACGCCTTACCGCCCCCCTGCCCTGGAATTTAAGAGCAGTACTTTTTCCGTACCCGTTTTAATCCTGTTCGATAATGACACGGTAATTATCGAGCAACAGCTCCAGGAAAAAGTACGTCAGGCACCTGAATTTTTCAAAAACTCCCCACTGGTATTTGATTTGCAGGAACTGAACAAGCAGGAGCGCGAGGTTGATATTGCCGAACTGACGAAAATCATTCGCAAGCTTAATCTATTGCCGATTGGCATACGCGGCGGCACCGCGCAACAGAACCAACAAGCAATAACCCAGGGCATTCCCGTCCATTCCATTCATAGCGGTAGCACGTCGACGCCGGCGCCTGCGGAAACAGTAAAGCCGAAAAAAATCACTCCGAAACCGGACCCCAAGACAGAGCCTGCAATCAGCACGTTGATTACTCAGCCTATCCGTTCCGGCCAACGCCTTTATGCCGAGGGAGATTTGATCGTTCTGGCCCAAGTCAGTGCCGGCGCCGAAATTCTGGCCGAAGGCAATATTCATGTGTATGGAACGTTAAGGGGGCGGGCTTTGGCTGGCGTGCAGGGCAATCAGGAAGCGCGTATCTTCTGCTCCGATTTGCAAGCTGAACTCATCTCGATTGCCGGCACTTACAAAATCAGCGAGGATCTGGATGAGTCCGTCCGCGGCAAGCCCGTCCAGATCTACTTACAAAACGAAAATTTGATCATTCAAGATCTTTAATTAATTAATACCGCTAACTTGGAGGAATAACCCTTGGCAAGAATCATCGTCGTAACGTCCGGTAAAGGTGGTGTTGGCAAAACAACAACGAGCGCCGCCATTTCCATGGGGCTTGCAAAAAAAGGCTACAAAACGGCCGTCATTGATTTTGACGTAGGCTTGCGTAATCTGGATTTGGTGATGGGCTGCGAACGTCGTGTTGTTTATGACTTTATCAACGTCATCAATGGCGAAGCCAACCTTAATCAGGCGTTGATTCGCGACAAACATTGCGAGCAGCTTTATATTCTGCCCGCCTCGCAAACGCGCGACAAGGATGCCTTAAGTGTTGAAGGCGTGGGCAAAATCCTGGAAGAACTATCCAAGGAATTTCAATACATCGTCTGCGATTCTCCGGCCGGCATTGAAAAAGGCGCTCATTTGGCGATGTATTTTGCCGACGACGCTTTTGTCGTAACCAACCCGGAAGTGTCTTCGGTTAGAGACTCAGATCGTATGCTAGGCCTTTTGTCGAGTAAATCGCGCCGGGCAGAACAAAACGAAGAACCGATCAAAGAATACCTGTTGCTGTCCCGTTATTCACCGGATCGGGTAAAATTAGGCGAAATGCTCAGTGTAAAAGACGTTCAGGAAATTTTATCATTGCATTTACTGGGCGTGATTCCGGAATCAAAATCGGTATTGAATGCATCGAACTCAGGCATTCCTGTTATTCTGGACCAGAAAAGCGATGCCGGCCAGGCCTATGCCGACATTGTTGCTCGCTACCTGGGCGAGGAAAAACCCCATCGTTTTATTGATGAGAAAAAAGGTATTTTCGGGAAGCTTTTCGGGGGTAAATAATGAGTTTACTCGATTATTTTAGAGTCACTAAAGCCAGTTCGGCATCGGTGGCAAAAGAAAGACTGCAGATTCTGGTGGCTCATGAGCGCTCCTCCAGAAGCCAGCCCTCCTATCTTCCCCAGTTACAAAAAGAGTTACTGGAAGTCATACGAAAATACGTTAACGTAGGGCAAGATGCCATTTCAGTTAATTTTGAACAGGATGATGATCAGGAAATACTTGAATTAAATATCGTCTTGCCTGATCATCAGGCTAAGAAGTCTTAATTTTCAACCC
Source organism: Methylobacter sp. BBA5.1 (assembly GCF_000746145.1). NCBI lineage: Bacteria > Pseudomonadati > Pseudomonadota > Gammaproteobacteria > Methylococcales > Methylococcaceae > Methylobacter > Methylobacter sp. BBA5.1. Next base: position 72,247 of record NZ_JQKS01000005.1, on the reverse strand, counting down.
ATTAAATAATAAGGTGATCTATATGTCTAAAACGATTGGCGAGGCTGCCGGCAAAATCTGGCATTATTTGGATAAAAACGGACCGGCTAGCGTATCTAAAGTAACCTCTGAAACAGGGATTAATAAAAATGACATTCAACGCGCCATCGGCTGGTTGGCTAAGGAAGACAAGCTATCCATCGAAATGAAAGGCCGCGCTGAAACATTATCATTGAAATAAAACACAGACAAAACAAAAGGCTAAAGTTAAAAAACCACTACTTTAGCCTTGCCATGATTTCATATCAGAAACAGAGTCGCTAATCCCAGGAAAGCCATGAAACCGATAACATCGGTTACCGTGGTTAATAACACGCCACCCGCCAGGGCCGGGTCTATTCCCATCTTCTGCAGTATTAACGGAATGCTGGCACCGGCCAATGCGGCGCAAACCAGATTGATGAGCATGGCACAGCCCAGCAATAACCCGAGACCGGCGCTTTGGAACCAAATACCCGCTATGCAGGCCACGACAACGGCCCATAAGGCGCCGTTCACAATACCGACCGAGATTTCCTTTTTAAACAGTCTCACGGCATTGATGCTGCTAATCTGCCGCAACGCCAACCCACGGATCACCAGTGTCAATGTTTGGCTTCCGGCAATGCCGCCCATACTGGCAACGATGGGCATCAATACCGCCAATGCCACAATCCGGTCTAAAGTTGCCTCGAATAAACCGATAACCCAGGATGCCAGGAAAGCCGTCAGCAGGTTAACGCCCAGCCAGACCGCCCGCCGTTTGGCGCTGGTTACTACCGGCGCGAACATATCCAGTTCCTCATCCAGCCCCGCCATGCTCATCAGCGAGTGATCAGCCTCCTCGCGAATAACATCGACGATATCGTCGACAGTGATTCTTCCCAACAACTTGCCGTCCTCGGCAACGACCGGCGCGGATATCATATCGCGCTGCTCAAACAATAAAGCGACCTCCCCGGCCGGCATCTGGTAGGGAATACCGCTCATACTGAAATCCATCACGTCCGACACCATGACATGAGGATTTGTAGTCAATAATACCGCTAAAGGCAAAACACCCTGAAAATGATCATTCCGATCGACAACGATCAAATTGTCCGTCGCCCTGGGCATGGTTCCGCGCTTTCTTAAATAACGCAGCACAACATCCAGCGACACATCGGCCCGCACCGTCAGGACGTCAAGACTCATCAAACCGCCTGCCGTATGATCGTCATACGATAAAGCCGATTCCAGACGCAGCCTTTCCTGAATGCCGATCGAGTCCGTCACCTTGGAGAGTAGCGGCTCGGGAAGCGTATGCAGCAAATCGATCAGGTCATCCGATTCCAGACTTTCCACTGCGGCAGTCAAGTCTTTCCAGTCGGTAATCGCCATGAGCCCGCTCGCCACCTCGACATGCAGGTTCACCAGGATTTCCCCCATAATTTCCGGCGGAATGACTTTCCAGATTGTTTTTCTGTCTCCGGGCCCCAGCGATTCAATTAAAAGCGCTATTTCCGCAGGATATAATTCTTTAATGAACTGCCTGATGTCATACAACGATCCCTTACCCAGCAGTTCTATCATTCGTTTAAGAAGAAGTTCGTTATTGTCTTGTTGTGCAGTACCTGACATAGAAGAAATATCCATACGAACCGGCATAGCAGATCATTGCCATGCCAATTCCAGTTAATTGAGTGCGGAAAAAAGACTAATGCAGTTCTCTATGGCGAACAATTACGTTCAGAGACAAATTTTTAAACTGCTGTGCCAGGGAGTCAACCAAATATACCGATCGATGCTGACCGCCTGTGCATCCTATTGCGACGGTCAAATAGCTGCGCCCTTCGGCTTCAAAGCGAGGAATCCAACGTTGAAGAAAATCAGTAATATCCTGAAAAAACTCGGCGACTAAAGGTTGTTCTTTAAGAAAATCCGCCACCGGCAGATCCTTTCCGGTTAAACCGCGCAATTCCGGAATCCAGTGGGGATTTGGCAGAGTACGGGCATCGAATACAAAATCGGCATCCAACGGCACCCCATGCTTAAAGCCAAATGATTGAAACTGCAAGGCGATATGCCGGGCATCCCGTTCCCCGATCTGATCCTTGATCAATTCCCGCAACTGATGGTAATGCGTTCGACTGGTATCGATCACGACATTGGCATGCCGGGCAATCGGGGTCAGCATTTCCCGTTCGATTTTCAGCGCTTCTTTTAGCGGAATATTGAAGTCCGTTAATGGATGGCGCCGACGGGTTTCGCTATACCGTTTCAATAACGTCGATTCTTCAGCCTGCATAAACATGATTTCGCAATCGATCCCTTTACTGCGAATTAAACCCAGACAATCCGAAAAATTGAGCAGGCTTTCGGTCTGGTTTCTGGCATCAATGCCAATCGCCGTCTTTTTATAGGTTTTTTTATCGACCAGCATGACGTGGCTGATAAAATCCTCCAGCAAAGTTACCGGCAGATTATCTATACAATAGTAACCGCAATCCTCCAGCGTTTCTAACGCGATACTTTTACCGGAACCGGAGAGGCCGCTGACGATTAATAGCTTCATAATAACAGGCGCAAGATTAAAGTTTCATTTAGCCTTGCGCCTCCCCACCTTATCTGTGGCTTCCGACTTTTTCTTTATGCTTGATAATTTGGCGGTCCAGTTTGTCTACCAGATTATCAATGGCGGCGTACATATCTTCCTGGTGATCTTCGGCAAACAATTTAGCACCGCTGAGCTGCAAGGTTGCTTCGGCTTTTTGGACTAATTTTTCTACACTTAAAATAACATGTACATCAGTGACATTATCAAAATGACGAGCCAGTTTTTCAAATTTGCTGTCAACGTGTGCTTTTAACGCATCAGTTACTTCAAGATGATGGCCGGTTACACTAACTTGCATGAATAAACTCCTAAGGATGAATGATTGGTTTGTTGGTATCAGTTAGCGTCATAAGATACGCTTTCTCTGACTGGATGATGAAATAAACATCGCTTCGCGATACTTGGCAACAGTCCTTCTCGCTACATTGATGCCTTTTTCTTTTAATAAATCGGATATTTTACTATCACTTAACGGTCTTGCTGGATTTTCATTTCCGATTAATTCTTTAATAAAGGCTCTGATGGCCGTTGCCGAACACTCTCCACCGCCTTCCGTCGAGACATGACTGGAAAAGAAGTACTTGAATTCGACGATACCATTCGGCGTATGCATGTATTTCTGCGTGGTCACGCGCGATATGGTGGACTCGTGCAACTCCAGCTCCTCGGCAATATCCCTGAGTACCATGGGTTTCATGGCTATGGGACCATGTTCAAGGAATGCCGGCTGCTTTGCCACGATGCAGCGCGCCACGCGCAACAAGGTGTCGTTACGGCTGTGCAGGCTCTTGATGAACCAGCGGGCTTCCTGCAGGTGGTCTTTCATCGAAGCATTGTCCTTGCTGTTATCAGACCTTTTGATCAGCGCCGAATAAAAAGGGTTTATGCGCAGCTTGGGTGCGATATCCGGATTAAGATGCACTTGCCAGGTGCCGTCCTGTTTGGTCACGTAGACATCGGGGATCACATATTCGGAACCGCTATCCTGTATACGCGCGCCGGGCTTGGGATCCAAAGTCCGGATCAATGCAATAATCGACTCCAGTTGTCGCTCCGTGACGCCTAGTCGACGCATCAGTTTGGCCTGGTCATGATTGGCCAACAAATCCAGATAGCGACAGACAAGCGCCAGCGCTTCTTTTTTGTAAGGCGTTGAATCCGGCAACTGTTGCAATTGTATTGCCAGGCAGTCACTTAAATCAATCGCGGCAACGCCTGCCGGATCAAAATTCTGCACCCGGTGCAGTACCGCTTTAACCTCATCGCAGTCGAGATCATCCAACTGGGACTGTAACCCCTGGAATATATCATCGAGACTGTTTCTTAGATAACCGTCTTCATTAACGGAATCGATAATGGCGATGGCGATGGCGTGATCACGCTCGGAGAACCGGGTCAGTTCCAATTGCCATAACAAATGATCCAACAAGGTTGAAGACTTGCTGCGCTGGGTTTCGAATTCAACCGTATCAGCGGAATTAGTGCCCGCCGCCATGACATTTTCATAAATATCATCCCATGAAGAATCTATCGGCAGTTCATCCGGAATATCGGTTTGCGATCCTTCGCTGGTCACCGAATCAGAATTATCAATTTTCTTTTCGGGTGCCATCTCCGTATCCGGCAAAGTGCTTTCCTCTTCACTGATTTCCAGCATCATATTGGATTCCAGTGCCTGCTGTATTTCCTGCTGCAGATCCAGAGTCGACAACTGAAGCAACCTGATCGCCTGCTGCAATTGCGGCGTCATCGTCAGTTGCTGGCCTAGCCGAAGGTGTAAGGATTGTTTCATCGTAATATAATCTTTTGTAAATACTTCAACTTAAAGACTAAAGTTATCGCCTAAATAAACTTTTCGCACTTCCTGATTGGCAACGATGGCTGCCGCTCCGCCTTCCGCAATCACCCTGCCATCGGCAAGTATATACGCTCGATCACAAATACTTAATGTTTCTCTGACATTATGCTCGGTAATTAAGACACCGATGCCACGATATTTCAAATGCTCTATGATCTTTCTGATATCCTCTACCGAGATCGGATCAACACCAGCGAAAGGCTCATCCAGCAATATAAATTGCGGATTGGTGGCCAATGCCCTGGCAATTTCAACGCGCCGCCGTTCGCCGCCGGATAACCCCAGGGCAATCTGATCGCGCAGATGCTGGATATGAAACTCCTGCAACAGCTCCTCAATGACCAACTCGCCCTGCCCTTTGGTCAGATCGGCACGAATCTGTAGTACGGCGCGCAAATTATCCGCCACGCTCAGCTTGCGAAACACGGACGGCTCCTGCGGCAGATAACCGATACCCAATTGCGCTCTTAAGTGCATAGGATGATGGGTTAAGTCGTGCGAGTCCAGGGTAATTTGACCTTCATCGGCTTTAATCAGCCCCACCATCATATAAAAGCTGGTTGTTTTACCGGCCCCGTTAGGTCCCAGCAAACCGACAACTTCACCGGTATTGACATGCAATGACACGCCATTGACCACATTACGTTTATTGTAATTTTTAATCAGTTGTTTTGCAGAGAGTTTAGCCATTTTTACTTAGCTTCTTTGGGTTTCGGTTTCAGTATGACGCGCACGCGCTTTGAATCGGAGGATTTTTCCCCTGCCCTGACGACCGAATTTTTACTATCGTATTCGATTAACTTGCTGGAATAAGTGGCATTGCCCTGCCAGACCGTCGCCTCATCAATCAGAATCAGCAGGTTCTTTTTAGGGTAATATTCACCGATCAATGCTTCACCGGTAATGTCTTCCTCACCCTCGCTGGGCTTCTGTCTGAATTTTGCCTTATTACCAGTAAACACCAGCTTCTCGGCATCGCCATTGACAAAATGTACCACCAGCTTGTCGGAATGGACTTTGATACTGCCCTGAATGGAGATTACGTTGCCCGTATAAATGCTTATGGCTTTGCTATCATCGTAAGTCGCCGTGTTGGAATCTATCGTGATCGGTTGCTCGGAATCGCTTTTCAGCGCCATTGAAGTGGAACTGTACAAACCTAATAGCAAGGCAAAACCGCAGAAAATTGCCGGATTTTTAATGTGTTTCATACTTTCCTCGCACGTTAGCGAGCAATTTAATGTTAATTGGATTGGAAAAAACGAGTTTCATGCCGGTACCCGTGGTGACATTAGGCGGGCTAATCAGCTCCGCCCATTCATCAGTTTCCGCATAGCTGGTTTCCGGCTTGACCCTGACATTGGAAGTATTGATTATAAGCTGGTTAACGTCCTCGCCCTTGGCTCTTTCTACATTGACCTTGCCGGTCAACAACAGATCCTTGCCGTCGGCGGATAAAATACCGGCTTCCGACTTAACAACCCAGGGCGGCGTTTTTTCCTTATGAAAAAACATCACAGGATTCTCCAAATGTGTCGTGCCATCATCGTTATAGTGAGTCATTTTATCGGCCAGCAATTTATTTTTTAACTTGCCCGTTTCATCCATTTCCCATTTTGTATAGCCTTTGCTGAAATAATCCGGACTATGATCCGGAGCCGGAGCCCGCACCTCATCCACTCCGGTCAATTTAACCAGCCACCAGCTCATTACGGCAATAATGGCGATATACAGGTAAATATATTTTCCATTCAAACTGATCATTTCAGGTAAGCGTTCACCACCTCGTCAAAACGGCCTTGAGCCTGCATGATTAAATCACAGACTTCCCTGACGGCGCCATGGCCACCAGGCAGTCGCGTATACCAGTCGGCACGCTGCTTAACGGCAAAATTCGCGTCATTAACCGCGATCGCAAGACCGACCCGGGTCATGATCGGCAGATCCAGCAGGTCATCCCCTACATGAGCGGCCTGATCCGGCGTTATGCGCAATTTATCGATAATTTCGTTAAACGCGGCAATTTTATTTTCATGACCTTGATAGACATACTCAATGCCCAGATTCTTCATGCGCAGCGCCACCGAATTCGATTTGCGGCCGGAAATAACCGCCACTTCCACGCCGGTTTGCCGCAGCAGTTTGATGCCGTGCCCATCGCGGGCATGGAAGGCTTTATATTCGTTGCCTTCATTGTCAAAAAAAAGCTTGCCATCCGTTAACACGCCATCCACATCCAAAATCAGAAGCTTCAGCTTTCTGGCTTTTTCCATTACGACTCGCATTTGCTCAGTTTCCGTCATTACACTATTCCCGCATGGATCAGGTCATGCATATTCAAGGCCCCTATCGCGCGCCGATTATCGTCAACGACAATCAACGCATTAATTTTTTTCTGTTCCATGATCCGCATGGCTTCGGCGGCGAGAATGTCTTCCGGAATAACAGCACAATTCGGGGTCATGACTTCAGTAATGGCGGTGCGATGGATATCCAGATTCCGGCTCAGCATGCGCCGCAAATCGCCGTCGGTAAAAATCCCGATGACCCGGTTGTCGGTATCGACAATCGTGGTCATGCCCAGTTTTTTTTCAGTCATCTCCAGCAAAGCCTCGCCGATCAGCGCCGTCTCCGGCACTGACGGCACTTTATTACCGGCATGCATGATATCACTGACCATTAATAACAGCCGTTTGCCTAAACTGCCGCCAGGATGCGAAAGCGCAAAATCATCGCGCGTAAATCCACGCGCATCTAGCAATGACACCGCCAAGGCATCGCCCATCACCAGTGCCGCGGTTGTACTGGAGGTCGGTGCCAGTCCCAGCGGACAAGCCTCTTGCTCAACCCCTACATAAATATGCGCGGTGGCGAATTTGGCCATTGTGGAAGCCGGATTCCCCGTCATTGCGATTAAAGGCACGCCCAACCGCTTGATAATCGGCAGGATAGTCAAGAATTCGCTGGTTTCACCGGAGTTTGACAAGGCCAGCACGACGTCGTGCCGGGTAATCATGCCCAGATCGCCGTGACTGGCTTCCCCCGGATGCACAAAAAAAGCCGGCGTTCCGGTGCTTGCCAACGTAGCGGCAATCTTGCCGGCGATATGTCCCGATTTGCCCATGCCGGTAACGACGACGCGCCCGGTACAATTGAACATCAGCCGGCAGGCGGCGACAAATTCATCATTAATCTGATCGGCTAAAGAAGCGATCGCCTGCTTTTCCACCTGAATGACAGCCAGCGCCAATTCACGGAGTTTTTGATCATGTATTTTCATTTTCTGCCGGTAAAATCAGACGGAAACCGCACTTTGATAAATAACCCATTGATAAGCGACATAGGCGGACAATAAGCCAAAACCCTCCCAATGATTAATATACCCGGCTTTCGAAATGCCATAACCGAGGATAAACAAGACGCCGGTATACGCCAGCATAACCGGGAAATCGCGATCAAGAACACTTTCAGCAACGGGACCGGGCGCCATCACGCCCGGCACCGAATAGACAGCCAGCAAATTATAAATATTCGATCCGATAATATTGCCAACCGCCAGATCATCCTCTTTCTTCAATACGCTGCCAATTGATGCGGCCAGTTCCGGCAGGCTCGTGCCTACAGCGACAATCGTCAGACCAATCACCACATCACTGACATCAAAAAACCGGGCGATATTGACTGCCGACATCACCAATATGCGCGAGCTCAACAGCAACCCTATCAATCCCAACAAAAAATATGCCCAAGCTTTGTTGCCGGGCAGGCCTTCGGGTAATCCTGTGTCCGCCGCATCGCTCAAGGAGCCGTTTTGCTTCTCATTAACAGCCGAACGAATCAGCCATCCTGTAAACAGGCCTAGCCCGGCCAGCAGCAACAGGCCGTCAAAAATATCCAGGCCATCAAAAGTCAGCAGATAGCTGCCGATGCTGATGCCCATTAAAATCGGCAGTTCTCTCTTCAAAATGCCGGTATGAAATGCCAAAGGCGCAATCAGCGCCGTCCCGCCCATGATTAAACCAATATTGGCTATATTCGAACCCAGGGCATTACCCACCGCCAATCCGGCATTGCCTTGCCAGGACGCAATGGTTGATATCAGAATTTCCGGGGCACTGGTTCCCAAACTGACTATCGTCAAGCCGATGAGCAATGGGGAAACACCCAGGTTTCTGGCAATGGATGCCGTTCCAGTAACGAATTTATCCGCCGAATACGCTAAAACGCCCACCCCCGCCAGCAGCGCAATAAAATTGATAACCATAGGTTGCCAGTTCGAAAAATTGCCTATTATGCCATGTTTATTTCATTGATGTATTATAGAGCTTCTAATGAAGATACAAGTTTGCAGTATTTAATTATTGCCTTACAGCGTCCCTGCATCGATCATCAGACGCTGCTTTTTCTTTCTCAAACAGCCATATATTGACTTAACAGGGACTAGTCATAGAAAATAGCTTGTTTAGATTTCGAAACATATATCTTAAACCGCGCATGGATAACAGCGTCTCCTCCCAAAACAGCTTGGTTTCTGTTCATAATTTGTCGTTTTCCCGGGGCAACAAGAAAATATTTGACGATATTTCACTGGAATTCGAGCGCGGCAAGATTACCGCCATCATGGGCCCTAGCGGCACAGGCAAAACCACGCTGTTAAAATTGATCGGCGGTCAATTATTCCCTGAACGAGGCTCGGTAACGGTAAACGGACAAAACGTCCATCGCTTGCGTCGATCGGAATTGTACAATTTGCGCAAACGCATGGGCATGCTTTTCCAAAGCGGCGCCTTGTTAACCGACATGAGCGTTTATGATAATGTCGCTTTTCCGTTACGCGAACACACCCATCTGCCCGAATCCATGATCCGCACGCTGGTCCTGATGAAACTACAGGCCGTAGGACTGAGGGGCGCGCGCGACCTGATGCCCAATGAATTGTCCGGCGGCATGGCCAGACGCATTGCCCTGGCCAGGGCGATTGCCCTGGACCCGATGATGATTATGTACGACGAACCGTTTACTGGCCAGGATCCAATATCCATGGGGGCGCTGGTGCATCTGATCAAATCATTGAACACTACCCTGGGCCTGACCAGCATCATCGTCTCGCACGATGTCCATGAAACAGCCGCGATCGCCGATTATATCTATGTGATATCGGATGGCAAAATTGTCGGCCAGGGCACACCGGCAGAGATTCAACAATCGGAATCGGAATGGGTTCAACAATTCATGACCGGCGCGGCGGACGGACCGGTACATTTTCATTACCCTGCGGTAGACTATGTTGACGACCTGCTTTCATCGGCAAAACGGTCCCGCCGCCGGGTATCAAAGCGCTACGGGCAGCTATAAACATGATTCAATTTGTACAATATCTGGGCAGAACGACACGTGCCAGTTTTACCAAACTGGGGCGTGGCACCTTCTTTCTGCTCCATACGCTTGCCGGCATTGGCGACGTCCTGCCGAGACCCAGACTCATTCTTAACCAGATGTATTCAGTCGGTGTCCTGTCTTTTCTTATTATCACCATTTCAGGGCTTTTTGTCGGCATGGTGCTGGGTCTGCAGGGTTATTACATTCTATCCGATTTTGGCGCCGAGGAGACGCTCGGCGTCATGGTTGCGGCGTCGCTGGTCAGGGAACTGGGCCCAGTGGTATCGGCCTTATTGTTCGCCGGCCGGGCCGGTTCCGCTTTGACGGCCGAAATCGGCCTGATGAAAGCGACAGAACAGCTTTCCGGCATGGAAATGATGGCCGTCGATCCGATTAAACGGATTATTTCCCCGCGTTTTCTAGCCGGCTTGTTATCCATGCCCTTGCTGGCGGCGTTATTCAGCATGATCGGCATCATCGGCGGTTTCATGGTCGGTGTCGGTTTGTTGGGTGTGGATGAAGGCGCTTACTGGTCACAAATGCAGGACAGCCTGGATTTCCAGGATGATATTGTCAATGGCGTCATCAAGAGTCTTGTTTTCGGTTTTGTCGCGACCTGGATAGCGCTGTTCGAAGGTTATGACACCATCCCGACTTCCGAGGGGGTCAGCCGCGCCACTACGCGCACCGTGGTCAATTCAGCTTTTAGTATTTTGGGTCTGGACTTCATCCTGACCGCACTCATGTTCGGAGATTAATTAACATGCAGCACACCAGTACCCAGGACACGCTTGTCGGGCTTTTTGTCGCCGCCGGCATCGTTGGCCTGCTCTTTCTTGCCCTGCAAGTCAGTGGTTTAAGCGCTTTTATTAAAGAAGATACCTATACGGTAACCGCCCGGTTTGAAAATTCCGGCGGGCTGAAGGTTAAATCCGCGGTTTCCTCGGCCGGTGTCAAAATCGGGCAAGTCAGCGCCATCAAATTTGACCCGACCACTTACGAGTCCGTCGTGGAAATGCGCATTAACTCGCGCTACAACACGCTTCCGGATGATACGAGCGCCAGCATCTTCACCGCCGGCCTGCTGGGCGAACAATATGTCAATCTGGTACCAGGCGGTTCGGATGAAACCTTGAAAGATGGCAGTATGATTGAACTCACGCAGTCAGCCATTATTCTGGAAAAGCTGATCGGCCAGTTCCTGTTTAAATCAGCTGAAGAAAAAGCGGAAACGAACAAGTGAGCAAGCTGAACATCATTAATCAGGGAGTTGGACACTTTATCATCGACGGGGATTTGACCTTTTCAACGATAGACAAACAGACGGCCAAATCATTTGCTTTCTCCAAGACAGCGAAACACATCAATATCGACCTCAGCCGTGTCTCGCGCACGGATAGTGCCGGACTTGCGCTCATGATCGAATGGATAAGATACGCGCGTGATCATAAAATTCAGCTGGGCTTTAAAAATATTCCCGAGCAACTGCTTAATCTTGCCAGACTGAGCGGCTTTGACATATCCAACCATTTTACCAGTCAGCCTGATTCGCCCGAGTTTACTGATCTTTAGCATTCACCAAGACAACCCAAGACATTCCGCATGGATAAACTAATCATTACCGGCGGCGCAAGACTTTCAGGAGAACTGCGCATCTCCGGCGCCAAAAATGCAGCTTTACCGATTCTGGCTGCGACATTGCTATCAGAAACCCCCGTCAGCGTCGGCAACATCCCGCATCTGCACGATATTACAACCACAATGGAGTTGCTGGGCCGCATGGGGGTTCAGCTCATCGTTGACGAAAAAATGAATATCGAAGTCGACACGAACTCGATCAACAGTTTCGAAGCACCGTACGAACTGGTCAAAACCATGCGCGCATCGATTCTGGTACTAGGTCCTTTGCTGGCCCGGCATGGCGAGGCGCATGTATCCTTGCCCGGCGGCTGCGCCATAGGCACACGCCCGGTCGACATTCACATCAACGGACTGATCAAGATGGGTGCCGATATTACCGTCGAGGGCGGTTACATCCATGCCAAGGTTAACCGCCTGAAAGGGTGTCGCCTGGTACTCGAACAGATTACCGTGACCGGCACGGAAAACCTGCTCATGGCGGCCACGCTGGCCGAAGGCACCACGATTATTGAAAATGCGGCGAGAGAGCCGGAAGTCAGCGACCTGGCGCATTTTCTGAATGCGATGGGCGCCAAAATTTCCGGCATCGGCACCGATGTCCTGGTGATTGAAGGCGTCGAAAAGCTGGGCGTGGACAATTTGCACTACGATATTCTGCCCGACCGTATTGAAACCGGCACCTACCTCGTTGCCGCCGCCATCACGGGAGGAAAAGTCAAACTGAAGAATACCCGGCCTGATCTGCTGGATGCGGTGCTGGCAAAACTGGTCGAAGCGGGCGCCGACATCACAGCCGGCGATAACTGGATTCAACTCGACATGCACGGCAACAAACCGAAAGCCGTCTCGGTGCGCACGGCCCCCTACCCGGCGTTTCCGACCGACATGCAGGCCCAGTTCACGGCCATGAACACCGTCGCCGAAGGCGTCGGCATCATTATCGAAACGGTGTTCGAAAACCGCTTCATGCATGTCCAGGAAATGCAGCGTATGGGCGCCGACATCAAACTGGAATCGAATACCGCCATCTGCACCGGCGTCAAAAAACTGACCGCGGCGCCGGTCATGGCGACCGATTTAAGAGCGTCCGCCAGTCTGGTCATCGCCGCCCTCGCCGCAGAAGGCGATACGCTGGTTGACCGCATCTACCATATAGACCGCGGTTACGATCATATTGAAGAAAAACTTTCGCAACTGGGCGCGACCATCCGCCGCGTCCCAAGATAAGGGATCTGCCATGCTGACTATCGCCGTATCCAAAGGCCGAATTTATGAAGAAGCCCTGCCCCTGCTGGAAGAGGCGGGCATCACGCCGATCGATGATCCGAAAAAATGCCGCAAGCTGATTTTGCAAACCAGCCGTGACGACGTTCAGCTGGTCATCATCCGCGCGACCGACGTGCCTACGTTTGTCGAATACGGCGCCGCCGACCTCGGCATCGCCGGTAAGGATGTGCTGCTGGAACACGGCGCCGAGAGCCTGTACGAGCCGCTGGACCTGAAAATCGCCTGCTGCCGGCTCATGACCGCCGCGCCCAAGGATGCGCCGGACATCTCGGGCCGAATCCGCGTGGCGACCAAATACGTCAAAACCGCCCAGCGCTATTTCGCCAGCCGCGGCATTCAGGCCGAAATCATCAAATTGTACGGCTCCATGGAACTGGCGCCGCTGGTGGGTCTGGCCGATTGCATCGTCGACCTCGTCGATACCGGCAACACCCTGAAAGCCAACGGCCTGGAACCGCGCGATCTCATTATGAATATCAGTTCCCGCCTGGTCGTGAACAAGGCGGCCATGAAAATGAAACACCAGGCGATTCAGTCACTACTCGATCAATTTGAAAAAACCCTTGCGGAAAGATAACGCCATGTCCGATTTAAACCTTACCAAACTGGATGCCTCGTCAGCCGATTTTGACCGGCAATTGAAAAACCTGCTCGCCTGGGACGAGACCGACGACCTGGAAATTCATCAACGCGTATTGTCCATTATTGCCGACGTGCGCAAAAACGGCGATAAAGCCGTGATCGAATACACCAACCGCTTCGATCACTGCCAGATTACCGATGCCGGCCAACTCGAACTGTCCCGGGACAGGCTGAAAGCGGCCTGGGAAAAACTGCCCGCCGATCAGGCCAAAGCCCTGCAGACAGCGGCCGACCGCATTCGCGCTTATGCGGAAAAACAGAAGATGGAGTCCTGGCAATACACCGAAGCCGACGGCACCATGCTGGGACAAAAAGTCACCCCGCTGGACCGCGTCGGACTTTATGTGCCGGGCGGCAAAGCCGCTTACCCGTCTTCCGTGCTGATGAACGCGATCCCGGCCAAGGTCGCCGGCGTCGGCGAACTGATCATGGTTGTGCCTACGCCGCATGGCGAAACCAATGAACTGGTGCTGGCGGCCGCGTATCTGGCCGGCGTCGACCGGGCCTTCGCCATCGGCGGCGCCCAAGCGGTCGCGGCACTGGCTTACGGCACGGAAACGGTTCCGGCCGTAGCCAAAATCGTCGGCCCCGGCAATATTTACGTCGCCACGGCCAAGAAACTGGTTTTCGGGCAGGTCGGCATCGACATGATTGCAGGCCCTTCGGAAATTCTGGTGATCTGCGACGGCAAGACCAACCCGGACTGGATTGCCATGGACCTGTTCTCGCAGGCCGAGCACGATGAAGACGCGCAAGCCATCCTGATCAGTGACGACGCCAGCTTCCTGAGCGCCGTCGAGCAAAGCATCCGCAACCTGTTGCCGCAGATGGAGCGTGCGGACATTATCAGAACCTCGCTGGCCACGCGCGGCGCGCTGATCAAAGTCGGCAATTTAGGGGAAGCCGCCGAGGTGGCCAACATCATCGCGCCGGAACACCTGGAACTGTCGGTTGAAGATCCCGCGGCCCTGTGCGAGCGCATCCGCCATGCCGGCGCCATTTTCATGGGCCGCTATACCGCAGAAGCCTTAGGCGACTACTGCGCCGGCCCCAACCATGTGTTGCCGACATCGAGCACCGCACGCTTCTCATCGCCTTTAGGAGTCTACGACTTCCAGAAGCGCTCCAGCTTGATCAACTGCTCCGAAGCGGGCGCGGACATGCTGGGCAGAACCGCATCGATACTGGCGCGCGGCGAGAGCCTGACCGCCCATGCACGTTCCGCCGAATACCGAATAAAGTCAGAGTAAGGCCCAAGGTGCAGGGCGGACAGGTTTTCGCCCTGCACCTTGGCAATTACTTTTCACCTTTGTCTTGAGTCTTAAATTAATGTATGTCACAAAATGATCTGATTGCCTCCGTGTTCCGCCGGGAAGTGCTGGCCCTGTCTGCCTATAAAGTGGCTGACGCCACAGGCTTGATCAAACTCGATGCTATGGAAAATCCTTACTCTTGGCCTGACGATATCAAGGCCAGCTGGCTCGAAGCACTGAAAGACTGCCCGCTGAACCGGTATCCCGATCCTGAAGCCAAAGCGCTTGCGGCAACGCTGAGACGCTTGAATCAGTTGCCCGACCAGTTCGAACTACTGCTGGGCAATGGCTCCGATGAGATCATTCAATTGCTGTTGATGGCGCTGCCGCCGGATGCCGGCGTCATGGCGCCTGACCCCGGCTTCGTCATGTATAAACAGCTGAGCCACTGCCTGGGTCTGAGCTATCATAGCATTCCGTTACAGGCCGATAATTTTGATCTGGATGTACCGGCCATGCTGGCGACCATTGAAGCGCACCAGCCTTCGGTTATTTTTCTGGCCTATCCCAACAACCCGACCGGCAACCTGTTCAGCGAAGACGCGATGTTGGCCGTCATCAAGGCAGCCAAAGGGCTGGTGGTCATTGATGAGGCTTACGCGCCCTTTGCCGACGCCAGCTTTATGGGCCGGCTGGATCAATTCGATAACCTCCTGGTCATGCGTACCGTATCCAAACTGGGGCTGGCCGGCCTGCGCCTGGGTTATATTGCCGGCAACCGGGCCATTATCGAGCAACTCAACAAAATCCGCCTGCCTTATAACATCAACAGCCTCACACAGATCAGCGCCGACTTTGCCCTGTCCAATAAATCGCTGTTTGACAGCCAAACACGGCAAATCCGCGCCGAGCGGGCCGTTGTCTTTGAACAAATGAACAACATGGACGGCATTACCGCCTATCCGAGCGCGGCTAATTTCATTCTGTTCAGAACGCCGAAAAACCAGGCGAACAGCATTTTCGCTTCCTTGAAAGAACAAGGCATTTTGATAAAAAATCTGGCACCGCAAGGCGGCCTGTTAAGCGATTGCCTGCGTGTAACCATTGGAACTCCGGAGGAAAATAAAGCGTTTCTTGCCGCATTAAGAAATGGTCTGGCCGCTCAATAAGCTGATACAGGCTATCTGTCAAGCTGTTGACCCTACAAAAAATCACTGTCGAGCGAGATACAGCACGTTATGACAGGACAAATTATAAAGTCCATAGCTTTAAGCGGAGTATGTATTGTGCTTTTAAATCCAGTCAGGATGCCGGTTAGCGGGCAAGTGCGTTTAAACGCTTCAAAATAGATAAGTTGTAATGGTATATTGGCGACCATAAAAACTAGAAAACCATGTGCTTTTTAAAGCACAGACCCAATCAGGAGAGTTATAAATGAATAATGAAGGCGTCGATAAGTCCAAGCGCCAGTTTTTGACCACGGCGCTGACTGTGGTGGGGGCGGTCGGCACAGGCTATCTAGCGGTTCCTTTTTTGGCTCAAATGCAGCCCAGTGTCAAGGCGATGGCGGCCGGAGCACCGGTTGAAGTTGACATCAGCAAAATGGAGCCCGGCCAGTTGCTTAGAGTCGAGTGGCGCGGCAAGCCGGTCTGGATTCTGAATAGAACACCGGAAGTGCTTGAAACACTAAAAACACTGGATAACGAACTTCGGGACCCGCTCTCGCAGGAATCCATACAGCCCGCCTCGAGCAAGAACCCCGCGCGCTCCATCAAGCCAGAAATTTTCGTTGCCGTAGGCTTATGCACGCACCTGGGCTGCTCGCCTACCTTCCGCCCGGAAATTGCCCCTAATGACCTGGGCGACAAATGGAAAGGCGGCTTTTTTTGTCCTTGCCACGGCTCGTGGTTCGATCTGGCTGGTCGTGTTTATCGCGGCGTGCCGGCGCCTACCAATCTGGAGATTCCTCCCTACCGTTATATTACCGACACGTTAATCATCATCGGCGAAGAAACTACCACGGGGGCAAGCGCATGAAACCATCACGTCTAACGGCATGCGGCAACTGGGTCCTGGACCGCTTTCCACTGACAAAACTCTGGAATGACCACATGGCGCAATACTATGCGCCGAAAAATTTCAATTTCTGGTATTTCTTTGGCTCGTTGGCCTTGCTGGTGCTGGTCAACCAGTTCGTAACCGGCATTTTGCTGACCATGAACTACAAACCGGACGCCAAACTGGCCTTTGACTCCGTCGAATACATCATGCGCGATGTCAACTGGGGCTGGCTGGTGCGTTACATGCATTCCACCGGCGCTTCGGCCTTTTTCATCGTGGTCTATCTGCACATGTTCAGAGGCCTGCTGTACGGCTCGTTCAAGCAGCCCCGCGAACTGATCTGGATCTTCGGCATGCTGCTGTTTGTGGCGCTGATGGCCGAGGCGTTCATGGGTTACTTGCTGCCTTGGGGACAGATGTCCTACTGGGGCGCCCAGGTGATCATTTCACTGTTCAGCGCCATTCCCGTGATCGGCGATGAACTGTCGCTCTGGGTCCGCGGCGATTATGTCGTTTCCGATGCCACGCTGAACCGGTTCTTTGCCTTCCATGTCATCTCGGTGCCATTGGTCCTGGTATTGCTGGTTTTCCTGCATATCGTGGCGTTGCATGAAGTCGGTTCCAACAATCCGGACGGCATTGAAATCAAGAAAAACAAGGATGCTAATGGCATTCCG
Organism: Methylobacter sp. BBA5.1; assembly: GCF_000746145.1. Lineage (NCBI taxonomy): Bacteria > Pseudomonadati > Pseudomonadota > Gammaproteobacteria > Methylococcales > Methylococcaceae > Methylobacter > Methylobacter sp. BBA5.1. Next base: position 54,835 of record NZ_JQKS01000005.1, on the reverse strand, counting down.
CTGGATGGCATCCCTTTTCATCCTTACTATACCGTCAAAGATATCGTCGGCGTCGGTGTATTCATGTTGTTTTTCGCGACCGTTATTTTCTACATGCCTGAAATGGGCGGTTATTTCCTGGAGCACGCCAACTTTATTCCGGCCGATCCGATGAAAACGCCCGAGCATATCGCGCCGGTCTGGTACTTCACGCCGTTTTATGCCATTTTGCGCGCTATCCCGGACAAATTTGCCGGTGTTATCGGCATGGGCGGTGCCATTGTCGTGATGTTCCTGCTGCCGTGGCTGGATCGCAGCGAAGTCAAATCGATCCGCTACCGCGGCGGCATTTACAAAAAAGCCCTGCTGCTCTTCGTCATCAGCTTTCTCGGTTTAGGCTATCTGGGCACGCAGCCTGCGACACCGGCCGCGACAACCGTTGCACGCATTTTTACGGCAATCTATTTCGGCTTTTTCCTGCTGATGCCTCTATATACGCGTTGGGAAAAATCGAAACCGCTGCCGACGCGCTTGACGGATCAGCCCAGCCTTGAAGACCGTATTCCGGCATTGATAGAAACCTATCATGAAATAACCCTGGTGAAACAGGTAACCAAAGAAGACGGCACTACAGTCCTGAAGAGAAGACCCAACCCTGCAGGCATTCTCAACGTCATCACTCGACTAGCAAAAAAACTAAAAAAGAGCCTCGATTGATATGAAAAAATTTATCACACTATTTTTATTGTTGATTCTGCCTTTAGGCGTCTCTGCCTCGGAAGGCATCGAACTGCAGGAGGCCGATATCGATCTTTCCGACAAGGTATCCCTTCAGCGCGGGGCCAAACATTTTGTAACCTATTGTTTGGGCTGTCATTCGGTCAAGCATATCCGTTATTTGCGCATCGCCCTTGATATGGGCGTTGATGAAAAGAAAGTCTTGAAAGACATTGCGCCGGAAGGCGCCGGTATTTACGACCAAATGCACAGCGCCATGAATGCCCATGACGCGGAAAAATGGTTTGGCATTCAACCGCCCGACTTATCATTAATCGCCCGCTCACGCGGCGCTGATTGGCTGTACAGCTATTTAAAAGGTTTTTATACCGATAAAAGCAAAATTCTGGGAACAAACAACGCGGTTTTCCCGGATGTCGGCATGCCCAACGTTTTATGGCAATTGCAAGGCGGACAGAAGCCTCTGTATAAAAAAGTGGACGGCAAACAGGTAATTGACAAACTCGTCACAGAGGAACCGGGCACCTTATCCCAGGCGGAATTCGACCGTGTCGTTAACGATCTGGTCAATTTTCTGGTCTATGTCGGAGAACCGGTACAACTGGAAAGGCAACGCATGGGCAAATATGTCCTGTTCTTTATTTTAATGTTTGTCGGCATCGCCTATCTGCTGAAACGGGAATACTGGAGAGATATTCACTAGTCTGCATGAATGAAAAACAGGGATGTTTTTCGTGCCGTGCGAGTCATTAATTCTGATGGTCTGCACCGGTCAAAAACCTGATCTTCCATGCTATAATGCCCATTTTTACCGCCCCACTCGTCCTAAATGAGGTTGTTATTCGTGGCAAATATTAATACACGCAAATCTGTAATGACGCTTTTTTCATCTCCGACATGTGCAATGAGCCACTGCGCCCGCTTTGTTTTACACGAAAAGGGCGTCGCCGCAGACATAGAATATTATGACCCGAATGATCCGCCCGAGGATTTGCTTGAACTGAACCCCACCGGCACATCGCCGACTTTGATAGAGCGGGATCTGGTGCTCTATGATTCTCGCATAATCATGGAATATCTTGACGAGCGCTTTCCACACCCGCCTTTACATCAGATGGATCCGGTTTCACGCGCTAATGCCAGAATGCTGATTAAACGTATAGACCAGGATTGGTATCAGTTACTGGATGAGATTTTATATTCGGGTGAGAAAAAATCAGCCCGGGCCAAAAAGATGCTTAAGGAAAGTTTATTGTCCGCCGCTCCTATCTTTGCCGCCCGCCCCTATTTTATGAGCGATGAATTTTCGCTGATTGATTGTGCCCTTGCACCTCTACTATGGCGCTTGCCGAGCATAGGTATCGATGTATCAACACCGAGCGAAGCGATTACCAATTATGCCCAGCGTATATTCAGAAGACCGGCATTCAAGCGCAGCCTCAGCGAAGCCGAAAAAGAAATGGCTGATTCACCAAAATGACTTCTTTAAAACCCTATTTAATCCGTTCAATCTATGAATGGATTATTGATAACAACCTGACCCCGCATTTACTGGTCGACGCTGAAAATAGCGATGCCATTCTGCCGCAGGAATTTATTGAAGACGGAAAAATCGTCTTGAATATACGCCCCGAAGCGATACAAGGGCTTTCCTTAGGCAATGAGGACATTCAATTTAATGCCCGATTTGGCGGCAAACCGATGCACATTGTCACGCCGATCGCAGCGGTAATGGCCATCTATGCCAAAGAAAACGGCAAGGGAATGATCTTCGATAGTGAAGATGGAGAGGGCGATGAGCCGCCTCCGGAAAAAAAGCCTCCCAATAAACCGAACTTACGCGTCGTCAAATAATTTCCTTGCCCAATCCGCCCGAAATGCGATTGGGCGGGCTTTATTTTTTATCGGGTGAGTAAAACGCGGACAGACGAGAGCGATCCCCTATCACATCATTGGGTATGGCTACAATTTTTGCAGTGCCACGTTTTTTTACCTGATCAATACGGATAATCTTGTGTACAGGAATAAATGAACGGTTAACCCCTTCAAACTCGGACCGGAGTTTCTCTTCCGTCGGATCGACGACAATTGAGGATTTCTCCCCAAAAACGAAATCCTCAATAATCACAAACCCATACAGATCTGCTTGATAAACCTTTTTAACGTAGACTTCATAGACCTGGTCCTGATTAATAAAAACAACCTTATAAATATGTTTTTCCGACATGTCGATTGGGTACCCGATAAAAATTGATCTTTGATAGTTTAATCGGATTCAGGCACTTATGCACTAAAGCAAACCGCCTTAAGCATAAATGATTTCGGAACATTTACAGCAAGGGAATATAATCTGTCCCTTTCGAATCGATGTCATACAAACCGGCCACACAATTCCCGCTATAGATGTTAAATGCACGCCGGATGATTTCCGCCAAGCCATCAACCAAATCATAATCATCGATATTTTCCAGATCAACCCATTTCGCATCGGCAATATCGCTCTGAGCGGTCGGTATCGAATTCCCTCCCTCATGTAACAGGGCCAAATAATCAATAATTACATAGTGGAAGTTCTCAATCCGTCTTTCCACTACCGCAACAATATTCTTTATTTCCGTTATCAGACCTGTTTCCTCCTGAATTTCCCGCTGACAAGCCGATACTAAAGATTCGCCTGCCTCCAGCTTGCCGCCGGGTATGGACCACAAGCCCATGGCGGGCGGCTGATTACGTTGTATCAGTAAAACCTGATTTTGAAGATTGAATACAATCCCGCCGACGCCAATAGCGGGCATGGGAAATACGCTTGCGGTATTATCAGGTATCGTCATTCTCAACCTCTGAACTTTTTTATTATTACTTAATCTTTTTAATTGTTATAGTAACTACGCCTAATAATAAAAAAAGACAGGCTCCTTCAATACCATTACTAACCCGTCTAATTTGATAATCATTATAAAACTCAACTCTTTTTGCGAGGTGAAACATGGTCTTACTAAAGCAAATCCTTACTCTATCCATACCTCTGCTCTGGTTTGGAACAATGCCGGTTTCAGCCGCCGATATTGCAGCCGGTGAACAAAAAGCAGAGACTTGCAGTGGTTGCCATGGCCCCAAAGGCAAAAGCAGCAACCCTCAATGGCCAAACCTTGCGGGGCAACAATCCAACTATATCATTAATCAACTGAATGCGTTTAAGGATGGCACCCGTAATAACCCGGTCATGCAACCGATGGCCGCCAACCTGAGCGATGAAGATATAGCAAACCTGGCCGCTTACTATTCAACACAAAAACCCGAGAGCGCCGGCGGTGATTCCGCCCTGATAAAAACGGGTCAGGCTAAAGCAAGTATGTGCCTGGGATGCCATGGTCCTTCGGCTGAAGGCAATGGCCAGTTTCCAAGACTTGCCGGGCAACATCCTGAATACCTGGTTCAGCAATTGAAAAGTTTCAAGGAGGGGTCACGCAAAGCCGGACCGATGCAGGCTATTACCGCCAATCTGTCCGAAGAAGATTTTCAGGCTTTGGCTGCTTATTTTGGTTCTTTGTAACGCGGTTATTTTTATATTTATCGCTCCCGATACTAACCTGAATATTTCATCACGAAGGACACGAAGGCTTTTCAATTCAAATACTTGCCCATGTTTCCGTATGAATGCATGAAATGACGGGAAGAAAATGACAATACCTTGATTTTCTTCGTGTTCTCGGCAACTGCTGAATCACAGGGATGTGGTGAATGTCGAAAACGCAGGAGCGGTTGCCGAGGAGCAAATATCTGTCCTTGGGGTCGTCTGTGGTTTTATGAAATATCCGGGCAAAAGCTTCATAGCCGAAAAAAAACAATTACGCCAGATTCTGGAATCAATCATATTCGATGACATACCCGATAATATCCGCCGGCATTCCAAGCGGGTTTCAGGCGATACTGGGGGCGAACAGCAATAATCAAAAAATTAACCCTTTCAAAAAGGCGGCATAACCGCCTTTTTTGTTGCCTTTGTTTATATTCAAATGCCTCGGGCAAGGTAAATGCTTTATCATTAGCGCATTTATAACAATAAGCCTAAAGGGCGATTCAAAAAATGCGTAACCACTCGGAAATAAAAACAGACCGTAATCTATCTCTGATATTTTTATTTGCAGTTACATTATTTACCAGTGCTTCACTGATGTTTGTTCTGCAACCCATGTTCGGGAAAATTTTGCTGCCTTTACTGGGTGGCTCTCCGGCAGTCTGGAACACCTGCATGGTGTTTTATCAAAGCATTTTATTTCTCGGCTACTTTTACGCTCACTATATTTCAACGCGCCAAAGCTTGCACCGACAAATTCTGATACATGCGGGGGTTATACTGATCAGTTTTCTGGCGCTGCCTCTGGCGTTATCTGAAAACGCCCAGCCGCCGACGGATAGCGACCCTACCTTCTGGTTGTTCTGGACACTGCTTCTGGCTATCGGCCTGCCTTTTTTCGTGGTATCGACCACGGCCCCGTTGATCCAAAAATGGTTTGCCAATATTGGCCATCATACCAGCCATGATCCTTACTATCTCTATGCCGCAAGCAATACCGGCAGTCTGATCGCCTTACTGAGCTATCCTTTTATTTTGGAACCGAACATAGGACTGGCCGAGCAAAAAACCTACTGGAGCATCGGCTACCTGCTGCTTTGCGCCCTTATCGCCGGATGCGCGTTTATTTTATGGCAAACCCGGCAAAAAGCCGAAACCACGCAGGAAAGCCTGCTTGACAGCAGCGACCTGAGCCCTTACACCCAACTGCACTGGCTGGTACTGGCGTTCGTTCCATCCAGTCTGCTGCTGGGTCTGACCAATTTCATCAGCACCGATATTGCATCGGTTCCGTTGCTGTGGATCATTCCGCTGACGTTATACCTGTTGTCCTTTATCATTGTTTTTTCCAAGTGGAACCCTGTTATCCATCCGTTAATGGTCAGGCTACAACCCATTGTATTGCTGCCGTTTATTGCCTATTCATTCATCAACCCGGCAGTTCTGCCCTACTGGATGGACCTGACGCTGCACCTGCTGGCCTTTTTTCTGGCCGTCATGGTCTGCCATGGCGAGCTGGCTAAAAACAGACCCCATACCCGGCATTTAACCACCTTCTATCTGATCATGTCGTTTGCGGGCATGCTGGGCGGGATGTTCAACACGTTCGTGGCGCCTTTTATTTTTGATGCGGTCTATGAGTATCCCATCATGATAGTCGCGGCATTGCTGCTGCGCCCTGGCCTGAAATCGTCAATAACCAAACACAACCTGGCCTGGGCGCGGCAACTGATATTACCGGCGGCACTAGTCATCATCGGCCTGATTGTTTACGCCAGCGGCGAAAATCTGCCTCAATACCTCGACACGATCGGTGTCGGCCTGATCTTGATAACCGGCCTGACCTTTGCTTTCAGACGGCAACCCATCACGCTTGCCCTGTTAACGGGGACTCTTATCTTTTTCACCCAGGGATTGCATGGATTAATGTCCAACACGCTTTATCAGGAACGCAGCTTTTTCGGCGTCCTTTCGGTTCGTGAGAGCGTATTAGCCGATGAGCAAAATCGTCCGGAAAAATATCACGAACTCTTTCATGGCACGACCAAGCATGGTGCACAACGCCTGACCGCCGCTCACATTCAAACGCCGTTGACTTACTATAGCCGTCCGGGACCGATGGGCCAGCTTTTTAAAGCCTATGATAACAACAACCAGAGCTGGCAGATCGGCATCGTAGGCCTTGGCGCAGGCGCCTTGACCTGCTATGCCAAACCTCAGCAGCAATGGACGCTGTACGAAATCGATCCGCTGGTCGTCGAAGTCGCCAGCAATCCGGCTTATTTCCGCTATCTTCAGCAATGCAGCCATAACGCAATCCTGCGTATAGGTGATGCCCGTTTATCCTTGAAAAAAGAGCCTGATCAACTGTTCGACTTATTGGTCATGGACGCCTTCAGCTCGGATGCGGTGCCCACCCATCTGCTGACCCAGGAAGCGCTTGAGCTTTACTTCAGGAAACTGAAGCCCGGGGGACTATTGGCGTTTCATATCACCAACCGCCATCTGGCGCTAAAAAAAGTATTGTCCGACCATGCCAAACAGCTGCAATTGTCCGCCTTGATCCAGGAATTCAAACCACAGCAGGAAATCCCGCTGGTCGTGGCGACGGATTGGGTGGTTCTGGCAAAGCGTCCCGAAGCGCTGGAGCCGCTGCGTATCAGCCGACTGGGCAACTGGCAGAAACTGCCTTTGTATTTCGATATGAAACCGTGGACGGATGATTTTACGAATATTGTCAGTATCTGGAAATAAGCCGGCCGGATCCGGCGCTCTCCGTTTTGGCTGAAGCGCCGGCCAGGTTAATCGCCGATAAATCAGGGCTTTAGAATGGCGCCGAGAGTTGGATTTTCAAGCAACGTCCTGGATGCCAGCAAAGCTATGTTCCGGCCTTTATAGGGATAGCGATCGCTGAATATCGATGCCGGCAATGATTCTGCATCCTTATAGCTAATAAGGATGTAACCGTCCTGATGCTGCCGGGCCCAGCGGTATAACACTTTCAAATTCGGCAATACCGTAATCGGCTGCTTAAGCCGCCCGCCAAAATGATACTGGCCATGATATTTGTTGCCATACAAGGCAATGGCTCGGTTTTCCTCCATTAAGCCGGCGATCTTCCGGGCCGCCGGTTTCGTATCGTAGTGGCTGGCCTTAATTTCGAAAAAACCGCACGATAACAGCAATGATGCCGCTAGCGAGGCAATACAGAGATAAAAAGCGGAATTTGGCGCATCCTTGGCCTTGGCCATTCCCAAAACTACCGCGACTGCCAGTAGCAACCCTCCCCATACCGGCGAAAGCAACGATAACTCAGCCCGCCAATGGTAATGATCATTCAAGCCGGGAAGGATCGTCAATATCACGCCAAGCAAGGCGAATAGACCCATCACAACGAGATGGGCGCGCTGCCAACGGCCACGCTCGGTTATTTCATCCGCCGACCGCGCTAGCATCAATGCAAAAGCGGGCAACAAGGGTAACAGATAATGAAGACGTTTGCCGCTGACCAGCGAAAAAGCGATAAAAACAGGCACCGCCCAGGCCAGGCAAAAGCGCATGCCGACATCATTAAAATTCACTCGCCTCAGCCCCGTCCATACAGGCGTCCATAACAGCCACGGCAACAACAATAACGGCAATAGCTCCAAGTACCACCACCACGGCAGCCGATGCGCAAAGGAGTCGACCAGTCGCCCGCCGGTCTGCCCGAAAAAAATGGCCTTTCTGTACGCTTCGCCACCGGCGATACCGGCAGGTATCGCCCAGCACAAGGCGATACCGACAGCTAGTAAAACAGCACCCAGAATACGATAATACCACTGCCGCCAGGAAAATCCGGCAGCCGGCAGCCACCAAGGCGCCAATAGCGCGACAGGCAACAAATGCAGCAAGATCACCGGGCCTTTTGTCAAAATTCCCGCGCCCATGGCAACGCCCAGCATTAGCCAATATCTGAAAGCCAGCCCCGAATAAGCGAGTTTTAGCAGACTGTAGATACCCAGCAAGGCGAAGAAGGCCAGCATCATGTCGAACATCGTCAGTGTGCTGAAGACAATCCAGAAAAAGCACCCTAGCAATATCAACGGCGTGAGCGCTTCGGTTTGCGTCCTATCCGGCCATAATATGCGCGCGACGGCCCGGGATAAAAATAAGGCGGCCAACGAGAATAACGGCCCGATTAGTCGTAGCGACCAATCGTTAACACCCAGCACGAACCAGCTTGATTGCATCAACCAGAATAACAGCGGGGGTTTGTGACTGTAAGTCTGGCCGTTTAAGTAAGGAACGAGAAAGTCCCCTCTGACCCACATTTCCCATGCGACAGCGGCATATCGAGTTTCATCGACCGGAATTAATGGGCGCGTGGAGAGATTAACCGCGATCAAGCCCGTCCAAAGAAGAAAAATCCAAAATCGAATGGGTAAGAGCTGATACATTGCTTACTACACAGAAAAGACGAGGAACTTATTCGGTTTTCAAAATCTTATGTTCGTAAATAACAAAATACAGATTCCGAAGATAAATGAATAATCCGGTTAATTGGCCGACTATGAAAACGGGATCCTGTCGATGCACTGCATACGCAAAAAGGGTAATCCCGCCAGCAATACTGAAATACCAGAACGCGACAGGAAAAACACTTTTTTTCTCACGTTCACTTTTCAGCCATTGCACGACGAAACGAGCCGAAAACAATCCCTGTCCCAAAAAACCGATAATCAGCCAAAGATTCTCAGTATCCATTTTCGCTCTCCTTTATTACGGGTAATTTCATCCGTCGCTTTAACCACATAACGCCTAACAAATCTGTAATGCCCACCCAGAGCCGGTCCAAAGTACCGTATTTTGAATAGCCGGCCATTCGTGGCCGGTGATTGACCGGTTCGGAGATGACCTGCCCTCCGGCCCGCAGGATTAAAGCCGGCAAAAAGCGATGCATGTGATCGAAATAAGGCAGCAGAAGGAATTTATCTCTTAAAAACAGTTTAAGGCCACATCCCGTATCGGGTGTATTATCGCCCAGCAGGCAAGACCGTACGGTATTGGCCGCCCTGGAGGAAAACAGTCGCCAGGCAGAATCATGACGTTTCCTACGCCACCCTACCACCATCCATAAGTTGCCCAGGCGTTTGCTTTGCCGCATGAATACTTCATACAAACGCGGAATATCAGCCGGGTCATTTTGGCCATCACCGTCCAAAGTCGCTATGCAGGAGTAATTCGCAGCCTTGACCCCTGTGTAAATGGCCGTGCTTTGGCCATAACTTCGCTCGTGCCGGATGACTCTTAGCGATTTGGTCTTTTGAAGCGCGTGCCGTAAAACTGTCGCCGTATTATCGTTACTGCCATCATCGACATAGATAATTTCATATGCTTGCGCAGCCCTCATGGCCTTAACGATCTCTTCAATTAAAAAGAGGATATTTTCCTCTTCATTATGTACAGGAACAATAACGGATATTTTCATATGATCCCCTGATTAGGAGATTCCAAAAAACTTAATAAAAAAAAAGGGCGGCACTCAAGGATGAATGCGACCCTTTCTTATCTGGATGTATAACCTCAGTTATACATAAGGTACATATTAGCGTTTTGAGTATTGTGGACGTTTTCTGGCTTTATGGAGGCCCACTTTCTTACGCTCTACCACACGTGAATCGCGTGTGACAAATCCTGCTTTTCTAAGGGCTGGACGCAATGCCTCATCGTATTCCATCAATGCACGCGTCAGACCGTGACGAATAGCACCAGCCTGACCGGAAGGGCCTCCGCCTTTAACAATCACGTTAACATCGAACTTACTTTCCATATCGACGCATTCCAGCGGCTGACGGGAAACCATCTGATCGGTTTTACGACCAAAGTATGTTTCGATGCTGACGTTGTTAATAGTGATTTTTCCAGTGCCTGTTGTTGCGTAAACGCGCGCTACTGCACTTTTACGACGGCCTGTTCCATAATACTGAGCTGCTGCCATGGTCTACCCGCTTATAATTCTAAAACTTTTGGCTGTTGAGCCTGATGATCGTGTTCGGGACCTGCATAAACTTTCAATTTCTTGAACATTGCACGACCCAGTGGATTGTTAGGTAACATTCCTTTAACCGCGGTATTGAGAATACGATCAGGGAAGGTTTTTCTTAATTTGCCTAGACTAACGGTTTTCAAATTACCGACATAACCCGTATGGTGTTGATACAACTTATCTTTTTCTTTATTGCCGGTAACGCCTATTTTTTCTGCATTGACTACAATAATGTAATCGCCGGTATCAACATGCGGTGTATATTCTGGTTTGTGTTTACCGCGAAGACGACGCGCAATTTCAGAAGCAAGACGTCCCAGCGTCTTCCCTTCCGCATCAACTACGTACCAATCGCGCTTAACTTCTGCTGGCTTTGCACTAAATGTTTTCATCGTTACTTAGTCTTTCTGTTAAAGGCTCAATAAAAGAGCGAGAATTCTACTAAACGCCAATAAACTTTTCAAGTTTATTTACTATTCCAAGCGTATTAACCACATATGATAACAAATCGTTGAGGTTACTCATAGTTTAATATTTAACGAATGCAATTTTCGATACAGATGCGTGCGCTCCATGCCCACGGCAGAGGCTAACTTTGCCACACTGCCGCCATTTTTTTCGAAATGATATTCCAAATAGGCCTTTTCAAAATGATCCCTGGCTTCTTTCAAAGGCAGGTTAAAAAATTCAGGAACTGATGAAGAGGTATAGACATCGCTGACCACAGAGCCCAGTGCCAGTTTGACCTCCTCCAGTTCTATGTCTTCCCCGACTCCCAGAATCATAAGCCGCTGTACCAGATTTTTCAATTCCCGGACATTGCCGCGCCAGCTGTAATTGCGCAGGAAATTCTGCGCGGCGATGGAAAACCGCCGAAACGGCAGTTTGTCCTGATTAACAAAATAATCGACATAGAAGCTCAACAATGCCGGCACATCCTCGCTGTGTTCGCGGAGCGGCGGAATCTCGAGCGTGACTTCATTGAGCAGATAATATAAATCCTGTCGAAAACGCCCCGCCTTAACCTCTTCATCCAGCGCAATCCGGGTAGAGGCAACCACTCTGACATCGACGCGAACCGCCTGACTGCCGCCTACCCGTAAAAACGAACTGGACTCCAGGGCGCTGAGCAGTCTGAGTTGCGTTTCCTTATCCATACCACCGATTTCGCCCAAAAACAGCGTCCCGTTATGGGCCCGTTCCAATAGCCCCGGATAAATTTTACCGGCATCTTCCTTGCCAAAAAACTCCACTGCCGAATTTTCCGGTGATATGCTGCCTACCGCCACATCAATAAAAGGCCCATGCCGATGGGCACTGTTATTGTGCAAATAGCGCGCATACATTTCCTTGCCGACGCCCGCCTCACCGACAAACAGCACGCGCGCCTCATGCTGCGCCAAGCGCTTTAGTTGATCCTTGGTCCTGGCCACGGCAGCGCTCTTGCCGACTGGCTCGATATCAGTGATCAACTGCTGCTTGAGCCCGGCATTTTCTTTTTGCAGGTTGCTGGCTTCCAGGGCTCTTTCGACAATCAGTAAAAGCTTTGCCAAAGACAACGGTTTTTCCAGAAAATCATAAGCGCCCAGGCGTGTTGCCTCGACCGCCGCCTCCACCGAACCGTGCCCGGACATCATGACCACGGGGCAAAGCGCCTCGTCCTCGACAACCCATTCTTTCAGCAGCGTAATGCCATCACTGTCCGGCATCCAGATATCAAGCAGAATCAGATTCGGATCGTTAATCTTTTTTAGCTCCCGGGCTTCGCTGGCGTTTTCGGCCATGGCGACCTGATAACCTTCATCTTCGAGAATTTCGCATACCAGCCGGCGAATATCCGGCTCGTCATCCACGACTAATATACGAGATATATTTGTATTCATATTGTTGAGACAGTCTAATATTTTTAATTAGCGGGCAACTGGATTATAAAACCCGCCCCGACTTTGCGACTGGCGTCGACCCATATGGCGCCGCCATGTTCTTCAATTATTTTTTTGACAATGGCCAACCCCAGGCCTGTTCCTTTGGCTTTAGTTGTCACATAGGGTTCAAAAATCTTCTCAATCTGATCATCCTTGATGCCGGGTCCATCATCATAGAGCGCAATTTCAATAAAATCGCTATTGTTCTTCCGCAACCGGTGCAGGCTTATGTCAACCTGGCCTTTTGCATCGATCGCTTCCAGGGCATTTTTTATCAGATTATGCAAGACCTGTCTGATATTGACCGGGTCGCCCTTAGTCATCAGTGAGCCCTGGTCATAATCGACGTTAAACTTGACGCCCGACTGAACCGCGTAAAGCGCCAGCACCTCCTGTACTAAACCGGATAAATCAATAACCGCCGTCTGCTTCTTGGAAGGCTTGGCATACTCCGAGAAATCATCCACCATTTCCTTCATCGCTTCAACCTGCTGCACGATGGTTCGCGTGGAACGCTGCAGCATATCCGCGTCAGCGGCGGCTAATTTGTCGGCCAGTTTATGCTGCAACCGTTCTGCCGACAACTGTATCGGCGTCAACGGATTCTTGATTTCATGCGCCAAGCGCCGGGCCACCTCGCCCCACGCCGCATTCTTCTGCGCCTGTATCAAATCGGTTACATCATCGAAAACCACAACCGCTCCCACCCGCCGGCCTTCCTGGGAAAAAAGAGGCGTGCCCCGGCATAATAGCTCCCGCCGGCCATTCTGACCTAAAAAGGCAATCCGGTGCTGCCAGATGTCATCCGCCTGCTCCAGAAAGCGCTGAATCACTTTTAAAGGCTCGGCCAGTTCGGCATAGCCGTGCGCGATATCCGATAAGGTCTGCCCGATAAAATAACTGACAGGAATATGAAAGATTCTGTAAGCGGCCTGATTGACCGTACGGATTTTATACCGCGCATCAAAACTGATGACGCCCGCCGTCAAATTTGCCAGAATCGTTTCCAGATAAGCCCGCTGATTTTCAACTTCGAGACTGGCCAGCCTGGTTTCATCCCTGGCCCTGGCAATGCGAAGGGTCATCTCATTGAACGACTCCACCAGAAACCCCAGATCATCCTGCACGATAACCGGCAATTGCTGGTCGTAGTGACCCGACGCCACAGCCTGCGTGCCTTTAACAAGTTCTTTTACCGGCGCGATAATATTACGGATGCTGATAAAGGCCACCCAGATAGCCGCCAGCAAACTCATCAGCAAAACCAGCGACAATGCCAGAGAGAAGCTTAATTTTAATGAATCCCTTAGAAAGTGCATTTCCTGATAACGCACAAAGGCAAATTCCACCGAATCGGCCAGATCGGCGATTCTGACCGGCACAGGATACAAGGCCTGCAGATATTGCGGATCTTCCGCCTGAACAGTGACAATAACACGGATCATTAACTGATCCTCATGCACCGGCGCCAAGGCGACATATTCCGTATGCTGCCTCAGCCGCAGCCAAACATGCTCATCCGGCAGGCTCGGCAAAATATCGCCGGGGTTAATGCTGCTCGAAGCAATAATCCTGCCTTGGCGAGAAAACAGCGTCATTTCGGATGCTTCCGAAAGCTCGCGCAGATTCTCTATTTCCAGTGTAGCCAGACTTTCCGAGGCATCTTTCAATCTGTCGGTCAATTGCTGCGTTTGCCTTAAATGCCATCGCATACGCTGGTCCAGCGAAGCCTGGCTAAGCTCCAGCGAATCCTCCATGGCCTTGTCGATTTCGACATTAAACCAGCTGTCTATGCCCTGATGCAGAAACTGCATGGAAAAATAAAACACGATGGCCGCAGGCACCAAGGACAACACCACAAACAGCGATACCATGCGGGTGGTCAGCCTTGAGCCCGCTTCGCGTTTTTTTAACTGCCGGGTCAACGAATAAATATTGGCTCCGACCAGCCCCAGCAACACCACTGATCCCAGGGCATTGACCAAAAGCAGCCAGGAATACATTTCGCTCAATTGCGATGATTCCTGGGTTGCCGAGCTCATCAGTTGCAGTGACAGCAGAATGAGGCCGAACAGGACTAGAACAGACAGACTGACAGGGGGTTTTATTCTTTCAGGGACCATAAATACCAGTCACTGGACAAATACCATTGAGGATTAATATAGGCGATCGGCCGTAGCGGCAAAGGCAGCGCGTCGCGATCGAAGATGACTTTCACGCCCCCGATATAATGGGCATCCTGAGCAAGATCCGCTTTATCCATGATCGGCACATTGCGTATTGCCGACATCATATCCAGGGCCGTGGACAATGTGGAAAAATTATAGACTGTCTTGCTGCTTTCGTTCCTGACCCGATACATATTCAATAAAGCATGGTACTGAATGCGATAACGGATCTCTTTCTCAAGCAGTTTTTTATTCCAGAGATAATCGCGGTGGCGCAGCACTTGCACCTGCACCGTCCAGAATAAAGGAATGCCATTTTGCAATGCTTCCCTGGCTCTATCGCTGAGCTGGTAGTCGATATCCGCTGATAAAAAATAGCGCTCGTCCCGCAAAACCATCTCTGCCTTTTTGACGCTTACCGCAAATTCATCGGCATCAGCAACGAACGGCCATAGCCATGTCAACAAGCACAACAGGCAGGCAAGCCACAAGCGGGATTTATTGCTTAACGATTCGGGCATAATAAAAACCGTCCATTGCAGATTCCCCGGTAAAAATCTGCCGTCCGAATTCCCTGGGAGAACCCCACCCCGCATCTATGGGCACCTGTGCCGCATCGCTGTGCTCGGCTAGAAAAGCTTGGATCTGCAGCTCATTTTCCCGTTTTAAGACAGAACAAGTGGCATAGAGCAATATCCCGCCGGTTGCTAAAAGCGGCCAAACCACGCTTAAAATATTTTTTTGCAGTGCCTGTAGCTGTGCAATATCCTCGTCCCTGCGCAACAGCTTAATATCAGGATGGCGACGGATAACGCCCAAGGCCGAACACGGAGCATCCAGCAAAATCCGATCAAACGGCATGCCGTCCCACCAGGTTTCGGGAGCTGCCGCATCCCCCACCAGCAATCTGGCTTCCAGTTTCAGCCGCTGTAGGTTTTCATTGACCCGCTGCATACGCGCTGCGTCGATATCAACAGCCACCAACTCGTTCAGCTGAGGCTGGCTTTCAAGAATATGCGCGGCTTTGCCGCCCGGTGCCGCGCACACATCAAGCACCCGCTGCCCCGCTCTGACATCGAGCAATTGAGCCGCTAATTGCGCGGCAGTGTCCTGCACCGAAACCAATCCCTGGTCGAAACCGGGCAACATGTCGACCGAAACCGGCTTATCGAGCATAATGGCCGATGCGCAGAATGCCACCGGTGTCGCGCCGATATCGTGCTCGGCCAATTGACGCAGGTACTGTTCGCGGCTGGTTCGCGCCTGATTGACGCGCAAGACCATCGGCGGCTGACGGTTGTTTTCGAGAAATAATTGCGCGGACTGCTGAGGCCAATCCTGCCGGATCTGGTCAATAAGCCAGCGAGGGTGGCTGACAGCCGCCGAAGGTTCCTGATCGGCTTGCTGCTCGATGCGCTCCTGCTCCCGCTGATAATTCCTGAGCACCGCATTGACCAATGACTTAGCCCATGGTTTTTTTCGCGCGGCGGCAACGGTTTCGGATACGGCGGCATGAGGTTTGACCCGCATGAACTGCAGCTGATACAAGCCGATCAAAATCAGTGACTTGACCTCAACATCCTTCAGCGGCTTATCGAGCAGCTGGCTCAAGATAAAATCCAGCCGATGATAGTAACGGCATACGCCGTAACAGAGCGCCTGCACGAACGCCCTATCCTTAACGGCGTCAACGGCGGGTACGACATTATCCAGCGCCGCCGTTAAGGACTGCCCGTTCTGCAATACCCGGGACAGCACCCGGGCGGCGACCAATCTAGAATTCACTGGCGATCAACCTAACTTCAATGCATCGACATCATGGGCATTCAGGAAAGCCTGAACGTCCATGCGCTTCCCGCCCGGCAACTGCACTTCATGCAACCGCAGCACGCCTTTGCCGGTAACGACATCCAGCGTCTTATTGACGCAACGCACGCGGCCTGGCTCTGCGCCGGCGGTATCGGCATTGATGGCTTCGGCCCGCCAGATACGCAACACTTCACCCCGGTAAAGGGTCTGCGCGACCGGCCAGGCATTCAAGCCTCGGACCTTCCTGGCCAAGTGCTCGGCCGGTTGCGTCCAGTCCAGGACCGCCTCGCTTTTTTCCAGTTTTTCGGCATACGTCACCAGGGCTTCATCCTGCTTTTCCGCGCGCACGGTCCCGCTCTTTATCTGCTCCAGCACTTTAGCCAGGCCGACTGCGCCCAACTGCGCCAGCTTGTCATGCAAATCGCTGGCCGTATCGCCAGGACCGATCAGGCATTCTTCCTTATGCAGCATATCGCCGGCATCGAGTTTTCGCACCATCCGCATGATCGTCACGCCGGTCTTTTCATCGCCCGCCATAATGGCACGCTGAATAGGCGCCGCCCCGCGCCAGCGCGGCAGCAATGAACCATGCACATTGATGCAACCCAGGTGCGGCACATCGAGCACAGCTTGCGTTAAAATCACGCCATAGGCGACAACAACCATAAGATCGGCGTTAAATGAGGTAATTTGGCGCAAATCCTCGTCAGTCTTCAGTGTATTCGGCTGAAAAACCGGAACACCGGCTTTTAGGGCCAGCTCCTTGACAGGGCTCGGGTGCAATTTGCGTCCTCTGCCGGCGGGACGGTCGGGCTGCGTATAAACGGCGCAAACCTCATGCTCCGAGTCCAACAGCATCTGCAGGGTTGGCACGGCAAACTCGGGCGTACCGGCAAAAATAATCTTCATGATCAGCTAAGTTCCATTTTATGTATTTTCTCAAGCTTTTTCTTGATGCGCTGCCGCTTTAGCGGCGAAATATAATCGACAAACAGTTTGCCATCCAAGTGATCCAGTTCATGCTGTACGCATACGGCCAGCAAATCCCTGGCTTCAAACTCAAACTGCTGACCGTCCCGGTTCAAGGCTCTTACCCGGATATGCTCGGCCCGTTTTACTTTTTCAAAAAAGCCGGGCACGGAAAGGCAGCCTTCTTCGGACTCCTCTACGCCATCTTTTTCAATAATTTCTGGATTAATGAGAAATAGCGGCTGATTCTTTTCTTCACTGACATCAATAACGACAATCCGCTGATGCACGTTCACCTGGGTAGCGGCCAGACCCACGCCATGTGACTCATACATCGTCTCAAGCATATCATCGACTATTTTTTTGATCTGATCGTCGACCGTTTTGACAGCGACGGCTTTCTTGCGTAGCCGCTCATCCGGAAACTCGAGGATAGTTAAAATACTCAACAAACTCTCCACACTATAATAATTTAACGCTGGAATTCTATATGATTTTACATAGAATCAAAACGCCCTTTTTTATCCATTGATTACCGGCGAACCTTATAGATTCCTCTTGGCTCCCCATGGGGCTGCATACCCTGTTGCAGTTTAGAAGATTTGTAAGGTCGGAACAGCATCAGCTATATGAAGCAGAAACCCGCCACTTTACACGCGCTTGATTGCGCCTGACAACAGCCCTACAAGATCACTTCCGGAATAAGCTATCTTATTGACTGATAGCCGAAAATTCTTCTTAGAGGAAATAAAGGCTTATCAAGTTCAATTTGAAAATAACTGACGGCCTTAATCTATTAATGACCTTATAGACAAACAAGCACACAGCGTCCGGCCGTCGGTTCATTTACAGCGCACATCAAACTATATTTCAACAAAGCATCAAGCTGAGCTAGAATTACAAGAAACAGTGTAAATTGCTTACACTGGATAATAATTATAAGAGCTTACGCTAAATGCTAAGACACAGCCTGCAAAGGCATGAAGTGGAGATAAAAACCCCGTCATGGCCACTCAATATTTACCTCCGGCAAGACCGCTTGCCTGGCAAATACTGCCAAAAATCATCCCTGATCAAAAGCTGCTGTTTCCCATGAGGTTTAATCAGTCCGCATGCATCCCAAGTCCAGCCGACATCGAAACCCGCACCTGCGCCAGATCCCTATCGCTTACATGGCGCCGGCCTGGATTCGCTCTGCACATATCGCTGGAATCGGCACCCTCCATCCAATCAATCGGGACATCGAATGATCAACTTTGCCAGCCACTGTGAAATCCATCCGCCAAAATGGAATTCGAGCCAGTCTTAACTATTTATAAAATGCTAAATATCCGGCTATTCTCAATTTTCAAGCATCGGCCACAGAGCTGTTATCGTGCGCTGACATATCTGGCAGCATGGTTTACCTTCGCAGCGGTGCTCATGCCATGGTCGGGCTCGGCCTATGCCGCGAATCCAGCTATCGTCCCTTACAGCATGACCCATCAAGATACCCAACTCACCCGTGATGAGCTACGGGAAATATTTTTCGGGCGTCAAACTCGATGGCGCGATGGTTCCCCTCTCAGAGCCTTTGTACTGCCTGACCAACATCCCATGCACATCCGTTTTTCCAAGGAGGTATTAGGCGTTTACCCGTATCAATTACGCTCCGCTTGGGACCGGATGATCTACTCGGGAACCGGAACGCCCCCTTCGGTGGTGGAATCTCTCGAACAAATGAAAACACTTATCAAGGAGACGCCCGGTGCTATCGGTTATATCGAAAAATAGGAGACTATACTTGTCTATTCAAAGCACAGCCTTACGTTGCCGCGAAATCGTAATCGGTGTTATAACCCTGCTATTTGGGTTCCCGCAATACGCGTCCGCACTGGAACTTGGCGTCGGTGACTGGCAGGCGCATGGTTTTGTGAGCCAAGGCTATACGTTGACTTCCGACTATAACTTCTTTGGCAATAGCCGAGGCGACGGAAGTCTCGACTTTACCGAAATCGGCGTCAACTTCTCGGGACATATTCAGCCCAACCTCCTGCTGGCGGCTCAAGGGCTTTATCGAAATACCGGCGGCTCGGACCGAGAAGACTTTCGTCTGGATTTTGCCAACCTGGACTACCATATTCCGCTAGGCGAACGGGCAACCCTGGGCATTCGAGCAGGCCGCGTCAAAAATCCATTCGGCTTATATAATGAAGCTCGGGACGTCGTCTGGACCCGACCTGTAGTGCTCTTGCCCCAATCGGTTTATCTGGACTCATTGGCGTTGCGCCAGGCCATGATTGCTTCGGACGGCGGAATTCTCTATGGCCGCTATGCCGCCGGAGACCATGCGTTGACGACTGAGTTCCTGGTTTCCGAGCCCCTGGATAATACCGGCGGAGCGGCTGAATTCCTGGCCGGCATCCCGAATGTGCGCGGAGAATTTGAAGGCCGCCCCTTGCTCGTGGGACGCATGGGCTATGAATGGCAGGAAGGACGCTTCCGTCTGATGTTCAGCGCCGTGGATCTTGACCGCGACTTCAAATCCACCACGCCCGGCGTGTCATCCGGAAACATCCAAACCTTTTACCCGCTCGCTTCGGCGCAGCTGAACCTGGAGTCGTGGAGCTTCACCGGAGAATATGGCCGCATCACCAGCAAACGCAGTGGCTTTACACCAAACGGAGCAGTGTTGGAGAATACCTCGGAAAACTTTTATGTTCAGGCCCAGTACCGGTTTAAATCCGACTGGTCAGCCCTGCTGCGTTTCGACAGCTTTACAGCCGATGTCAATGACAGGAGCGGCCGGTACAATGCGGCAATAACCGGCCTGCCCAAGCACAACTTCTATGCCCGCGATCTAACCGCCGGCCTTCGCTGGGAATTTCAGCGCAACTGGCTCATGGCCGCGGAATATCATTCGGTTTGGGGCACCGCGTTGCTATCGCCGGTCGATAATCCCGGCTTAATGCAGAAAAACGGTCCGGAACGCTGGGATATGTTAACCATGATGATTTCCTACCGCTTTTAATATAAGGAAAACCGGCCAATCTACAGCCATGCACGGAACAGAACCTGAGTCAAGCAATCGACGGTTTATCGGCCTTCAGTGGAAGAGCTTTCTATGGTTAAGCATTCTTCTGTTAAGTCTGAGCACGGCGTTTTACGCTCTGAATTATTACTCCCTGGTCTCCCAATTCCGGGCCCAACGCCAGGCCGAAGTGACTTCTCTGCGCCATCATATCCGGGGGTTATTCACCGGTAACTCTGACCGGCTCATCCGCCTTGGAGGGGCATTGGCCTCGGTCGCCAATCTGGGAGACGCGCTTTACCGACGCAACCCCAAACATATTGCCGCGGCAGTCGCTGACTATGCCAGTCTCAGATATGAGCTGGATTTACGGCAGATTGAACTCTATACCATCGATGCGAATCTTGTAGGCAGCTGGGTCCAGTCGGGAGCCGAAAAGCTGCCTGATGAATATGTCCGGCGCGCGATCAAGACAGTCAGAAAAGAAGAAAGGCCGTTATCGCTGCTATACTGCCAGCCCACATGCCTGATCTATGCATTCGTGCCAATTCTGTCTTCAGGCGAAAATGTCGGCGTTGTCGCGCTCGGGCAATCGATTGCGGATTTCGTTATCGACTTCCATTTGATTACCGGCACGGATATCGCCTTGGCGGTCCCGGCCAATGCCAATGTCGGATCCGAGTTGCCTCAGTGGGACGTAAAGATGGCGGCACTGACCGATGCCACCAGACTCACCGCCCTGCTGCAACATCTTTCCACGCTCTATCCCAATCCCTCGGAATTGGATCACGGTCGATTAGTCACATGGAATAACGCGCACTATGACGTAAATCGGGTGCTATTGAATGAAATCATACCCGACCAATCCGGCTTCGTGGTTCTGATTTCTGATGTGAGCCAACGTCTGAATGATATTAGAACGGCGCTTCATGATGACATGTTGATCGCGATAGCCAGCATCCTGGCCGCAGAATTGATTCTGCTTTATCTGATAAGAGTGCCCCTGTGGCGTCTGGGCAAACTGACCCAGACCCTGCCGCTTCTCGCGCAGGGTGCCTATGATCAGGCTCGGAACCGTTTTTCCAGCCATCGAAGAAAAGCACGATTCCGCGATGAAATCGATTTTTTATATGACAGCGCCATTACCCTGTCTCATCAGCTTGAGGAAAACAGCCTCGCTTTAGCCGCAAAAAACAGTGAGCTCGCCAAAGAACGCGACTTTATCCAGGGCCTTCTGGCTTCAGCACAAGTTCTGGTCGTGACCCAGACACGGCACGGCATTATCCGGGACGGAAATCACTTCGCCGCCATGCTTACCGGGTACACTCCCCAGCAACTGTATGGCCGGCCCTTTGTCGATTTAATTGCCGATGATGATGCAAAGCAGGAAGTGCTCAAGAAGCTGGAAGCGCTCTGCAACAATGGTCTGCGAAGGATGGAACATGAACACGAACTGGTCTGCAAGGATAGGAAAAGACGCCGCATCGTCTGGGTGCATACCCTTCTACATCAAGAATATATCGACGGCACCGTGGTCCTTTCCGTCGGCCTGGATGTCAGCGAGCGGGTGCAGGCGGAGACCCGTATGCGCTGGCTGGCCAATCATGACCCGCTGACTTCCCTAGCCAACCGGCATCGATTTATCGAGGATTTGACGCGCGCTTATGAGGAAACCGTGCGTACCGGAGACACAGCGGCGCTTTTGGTTTTCGATCTGGACCACTTCAAGGAAGTCAATGATACCAGCGGCCATGCCGCCGGCGACGCATTGCTCTGCATGGTCGCCGATGAATTGCGGACCAGAGCGCGCAGCTCGGACATCATCGCCCGACTGGGAGGCGACGAATTTGCCATGTTGATGCCGCAAACGGATAGTTACGGCGCCGAAACTTTTGCCATACATCTGAACAAACGCCTCACGAGCACGCCATTTGTTTTCGGCGACAAGCGCTACAGGATAGGCGCCAGTATCGGCATTGCCTTATTACCCCAACACGGCACAAATATTCAGGAAGTCATCGCCAATGCCGATTTGGCCATGTTTGAAGCCAAAAGAGCGGGGCGTTCCTGTGCCCGCATTTTTGCGGATGATCAGAAACAATTGCAAATGCTCACGCAAAATGTCTATTGGAAGGATGTTCTCATCCAGGCCATGGCAAATGAACACTTGTTTTTTTATTACCAGCCGGTGGTAGAGGCTGCAACGGGAAAAACCGTGCACCACGAAGCGTTGCTTCGGTTGAAAATGGCGGATGGAAGAATTGCCTTGCCGGACGAGTTCCTTCCGTCCGCTGAACGAGCCGGATTCAATTATGACATAGACTGTTATGTAGTCCGGGCCACCCTGAAAATACTCTTAAGCGATTCAAAAAAACGCCTGTCCATCAACCTTTCGACCGCCGCGTTAAACCATTCGGGCTGGACGGAGATGCTGGCCCAGGCAGTTAACCACCAACACTTGGCGCCTGACCGGCTGATTTTCGAAATCACCGAAACCGCTGTGATCACCGATATGGAAAAAGCCCGGCAAATTACCGATGCAGTAACCTCTCTAGGGTTTCGGTTCGCGGTTGACGATTTTGGCTCGGGTTTCAGCTCACTGTATTACCTGAAGCACCTGCCGGTGGATTATGTAAAGATTGACCGATCGCTGATAAAGGATATTGTCACCGACAAAGGGGACCGAGACTTTGTCCGGGCGATTACGTCGATGATCCATGCCTATGGCAAGAAGATTGTCGGCGAAGGGGTTGAAGATGGCGAGACACTCGCACTACTCAGGGATATGGGGGTGGACCTGATCCAAGGGTTCTATATCAGCCATCCCCGCAAGGACTGCAGCGCCTCCTTGGTAAAAGCGCTACCTGACTGTACCCATGGTTAAGCACACAGCATCAGCGATCCGCAACCGCGGCTGTTTACTGACCAACCTTTAAGAATCACCATAACTATGGATATTTTATGATGCAAAATTTCACTATTCCCAGTATTTATTGTCCTTTTCCTTCTGCCATCAGTCCCCATGCAGAATCGATACACAGACATACTCTCGACTGGGTGCGGCAATTTGATCTGGTGACCAACGACAAGGCATTTAAACGTCTGCGGGCGTCCAAATTCGGATGGTTGGCCGCGCGCGCCTATCCGAATGCGCCACAGGATCGGCTTGAAATCATTTCGGATTGGAACACCTGGCTATTTATCATCGATGATCAATGCGATGAATGGGGCCTGGGCAAGAATCCGGAACAACTCGCGGCCTTGCATGCCAGATGCCTGGAAATACTTTCCGGCCGCAATCCCGGCAGCGAGGAAGCGGCGCTGGTTTATGCATTACATGATATCCATGCGCGCATCAGTGCAATAATGCCATTGTCATGGCGGACACGCTTTGTTCAGAGTGCGGCTGAGTATTTCGAATCCACCGTCTGGGAAGCCCGAAACAGGTCTCAAAGTCTCTGGCCCGATGCCTCGACTTATATATTGATGCGTCCCTATACGGGCGGGCTTTATACGGATATCGATTTAATCGATCTGACAGAAGGCATCACCCTGCCCCTGGCGGTCCGAAAGCACCCCCGCATCATGGAGCTTGCGGTGATGACCAATAATGTGGTCTGCTGGTCCAATGATATTATTTCACTGCAAAAGGAATTCAATCACCAAGACATGCACAATCTGGCCTTGATTTTCCATCACCATCAGGCCATTGATCTTCAAGAGGCCATTGATCAAGTGTCCAGGCTGATTGAAAACGAAGTACGCCAATTTATCGCCTTGGAAAAATCCCTGCCCAGTTTCGGTGCCGATCTCGACCGCGACGTAAATAGATTCATAGCCGTCATGCGCGCCTGGATGCGCGGCAACCTGGACTGGTCCTTTGAGTCCGGCCGCTATCTGCCGGCCAAGGAAACCGAACCCTTGTTAACTTAGGAACGGGAATGAAACAGGACCCGCGTGAGGCAGGATTTCTGTTCCTGTTCAACGACTGCATGAACAGGAAATGATCCCGTCATTTCTCTGCATTCACCCCATCCATGGGGCTCATGCAGTCGTGCTCACGCCCCTTGCCTACATCCCTGTAGGCAACGCTGAAGAGGGGGCGAAAAGCCCCGTCAGCTACGAGCGTTATAAAATTCACGTTCCTTAATACCTGTTCAGAAATGCCTTTGCTCCCCGTCGAAGGCGATAATTGCATGAACCATGCCGCCCGGCATTAGGGCTTTAACGGAAACTGCATGATGGCACTAGTGCTTAGTCAGTCTTGATCTGACGAGTAAAATTTGCAGAGTATTCATAGAGTGTGAATAGTGCGAATAAATTCGTACCTACAATTTACCCGCCATAATTAAATTGACTGACTACTAGTCGGGCCTGTGACGCGTCCTGATACATACCTGTAACCTACCCTGGAAATGATAAGGCGGCCTGATGATGCCCTCCGCAATCGCACAGTCCCTTAATCATCATTACAAAGCCCCTATCCCTAAAACTGGCCGCTCGGCACACTTTCGAGGCTCAATAAACACATTGAAAGCGGAATCAGGCGTCTTAAAAAAATCAACAGCTTAGGTTTTGCCTAGATTTCTATATGAATTCATCTAAACTTTGGATTCAGACCGACTTAAAAGACCTTTCAGGAATCAATATGGCTTTTCGAACACTTTTTGGATGTATAGTCACTCTCTCCATCAGCCTGAGCGCATGGGCCGACGAGATAAAAATAAACCCGTCTCACCCTGACCAATACACGGTGGTCAAGGGGGATACGTTATGGGATATATCCGGTAAATTTTTGGCGCATCCCTGGCAATGGCCCGAGCTGTGGAGTTACAACTCCCAGATCCAGAATCCGCATTTGATTTATCCTGGTGACACGGTTTATTTTTCCATGGTCAACGGCAGACCACAGCTCAGCCTGTCCAGACCAAGTGATTTCGGTACGCAACAACAATCACCGTGCGTATTGCAAGAACAGGCGATTAAAAACGGACGCCGGGACTTTGCGGTTTCCGGCAATGGAAAACTGGCGCCCTGCATTCGCGAAACCGATCAGGAACAGGCGATCAAATTATTACCGATGGATGTCATAGCCCCATTTTTAACCTCTCCACGGGTGGTCAGCGAAAAAGAACTGGTTGAGGCGCCTTACGTCGTTGATTTCGCCGGCGAGCATTTACTGGCGGGCACCGGCGACAGGCTTTATGTTCGCGCGATCCCGGAGCCTGAAACGCTGTCATATACCGTTTACAGAAAAGGAGATGTTTATATAAGCCCCGAAACAGGCGAGCTTTTAGGTTATGAAGCGAAATACATCGCCGATGCCACCTTGCAGCAAGAAGGCGATCCTGCTACGCTATTAATCAATAAAGTGGCCAGCGAGATTCGCATGGGTGACCGGCTGATGTCCAATCCAGAAGAGGAACTTACCTTAACCTATTTTCCCCGGCCGCCCGAAGACAGTATAAAAGGCAGCATTATCAGCGTGCTCGACGGTGTGTCTCAAATTGGACGCTATAACGTTGTGGTGATTGACAAGGGGACGGCTGACGGTCTTCTGCCCGGTCACGAACTGGATATCTATCAAAAAGGCAGAATTACTCTGGATCCGTTCAGCGCCATCCAAAACGACGCCGTTAAACTGCCCGATGAGATTGCCGGCACACTCATGGTTTTCCGTCCTTTTGAGCGCATCAGTTATGCGCTGGTCATGAGGGCCACACGTAACATTCATGTTCTAGATAAAGTCCAAACCCCCTGAATACGCCTACTTGCCAAACTGACAATGCTATCAAATACTGGCTTGCGCTTTTGCGCACGCCAGGCGTTGGCTGCAGAACATTTCTAAAGCTGCTCAAAACGCATAAGCCCGAGCAGCTGTTTGCGGAATCCTCATCGACACTTGCGGCTTTAGGGTTAAAAAACGCCATTATCGAGTCCATAAGAAATCCGGACTGGACGGCTATCGACTACGACCTGGCATGGCTGGAACAAGCCGATAGCCATGCCATTACCCTGGATGACGCACGCTACCCCGCTTCCTTAAAGGAAATCGCCGATCCGCCGCCTATCCTGTTTGTGCGTGGCAACCCCGAGCTTTTATCACTGCCGCAGATCGCCATGGTCGGCAGCCGCAATCCCTCCGTTTCAGGGCTGGAAACAGCCAGAGGCTTTGCCAGAACGCTGAGCCGGCACGGCTTTATCATTACCAGCGGCCTGGCTTTGGGCATCGACGCCGCCAGTCACCGCGGCGCACTTGATGCATATGGTTTTACTATTGCTGTAGCAGGCACCGGGCTGGATCGCGTCTATCCGGCCAGGCATAAGGATTTAGCAACCGAAATCGTCAAAACCGGCGCCATGGTTTCAGAGTTCCCGCCGGGCACTTTGGCCAAGGCCGACCATTTTCCCCGGCGTAACCGCATCATCAGCGGGTTATGCCAGGGACTGTTGGTCGTGGAAGCGGCCAGACAAAGCGGTTCATTGATCACGGCCAGAATGGCGCTGGAGCAGAACCGCGAGGTGTTTGCCATTCCAGGCTCCATTCACAATCCGCTGGCCCGGGGCTGCAATGCGCTGATCCGCGAGGGGGCAAAACTTGTCGAAACCACGCAGGATATTCTGGAAGAATTACATCAATACAATCAACAAGATGACCACTCGACACCGGCACCCATGCAAACAACACTTGACCTGGAGCAGCAAACATTATTGAATCTCGTCATGTTCAGCCCAACTTCTATCGATATGCTGGTTGAAAATACCGGGCACTCCGTTGAAGTCATTTCATCAATGCTACTGGTTTTGGAACTGCAAGGTTATATAGAGGCGACTGCTGGTGGTTGCTATACACGCATAAAATAAACAGCACATACCTATGAAAGAAAATATTTTTGATGTCCTGATGTACTTATTTGAAAACTATATGGAAGATGAGATCGAAATTCTTCCGGACAGCGATATCATCAGAACCGAATTAATGGAAGCGGGTTTCGAACAGGTCGAGGTTAACAAAGCGTTCGACTGGCTTGAATCGCTCAGTCTCCAGCGCGCCATTCAATCGACCACCTCGCCCGCTTTCCGTATCTTCTGCAGCGAGGAACAGGAAAAGCTCGACCTGGAATGCCGCAATCTGCTCATGTTTCTGGAACATAACGGCATTTTGAATTCGACTAATCGCGAGATAGTCATTGACCGAGCCATGGCACTGGAAAATGAAGAAATATCGCTGGAAAAACTGAAATGGATAGTGTTGATGATATTGTTAAGTCAACCGGATGAAGAACTGGCCTTCTCCAGAATGGAGGATATCGTCTATGATCTCGTCCCGACTTATTTACATTAACACTGACCCGCTCGCATTATTATTAAATGAGTAAAAATCTTGTCATTGTAGAATCGCCTGCAAAAGCCAAAACCATCGAAAAATATTTAGGTAAAGATTTCCAGGTACTCGCCTCGTATGGGCATGTAAGGGACCTCGTCCCCAAGGAAGGCGCCGTCGACCCCAGCCACGACTTCGCCATGAAATACGAAGTCATCGAGCGCAATCTACGCCATGTCCAGGCCATCAGTAAAGCCCTTAAAACCGCCGATGCCTTATATCTTGCGACCGACCCGGACCGGGAAGGAGAAGCGATCTCCTGGCATTTGCTCGAGCTGCTGAAAGACAAAAAACTGCTGAAAGACAAGCCGGTGCACCGGGTCGTTTTTCATGAAATCACTAAAAAGGCCGTTACCGACGCCATCGCCCATCCCGAGCAGCTGGCCACCAACCTGATCAATGCCCAGCAGGCCCGCCGCGCGCTTGATTATCTGGTCGGCTTTAAGCTGTCGCCGCTGCTGTGGAAGAAAATCCGCCGCGGCTTATCGGCGGGCCGCGTGCAAAGCCCGGCCTTACGCATGATCGTCGAGCGCGAGCAGGAAATCGAAGCCTTCAAATCGCGTGAATATTGGACCGTTGACGCCCTGCTGACCGCGCACGAGCAGGCCTTCAAGGCCAAATTGACGCATTTTGCCGGCGAAAAGCTGAGCCAGTTCAGCATCGATAACGAAACGCGTGCCGAACAAGTCAAACAGGCGCTGCTCGGTGCGGCGGACGGACAATTGCTGGTTGCCAAGCTGGAAAAGAAGCAGCGCAAACGCAACCCGGCACCGCCCTTCATCACCTCGACGCTGCAACAGGAAGCGGCCCGCAAACTGGGATTCACGACCAAGCGTACCATGATGGTCGCGCAACAGCTCTATGAAGGCATTGATATCGGCGGCGAAACGGCCGGCCTGATCACTTACATGCGTACCGACTCGGTGAATCTGTCGCTGGAAGCGGTCGATGAGATTCGCGCGCTGATCGCGGAAAATTACGGTGCCAATAACGTGCCCAAGGAACCGCGCCAGTTCAAGACCAAATCGAAAAACGCGCAGGAAGCGCACGAAGCCATACGCCCGACCTCCGCGCGCCATCTGCCCAATCAGATAAAAAACTATTTAAGCGCCGAACAGTACAAACTCTACGACCTGATCTGGAAACGCACCATCGCCTGCCAGATGATCCATGCGACCATCAACATGGTCGCGGTCGATTTGAGCTGCGGCGACGGCCAGCACATTTTCAGGGCAACCGGCTCCACGATCGCCAGCCCCGGCTTCATGTCCGTTTATCTGGAGGGCATGGACGACACAACCGAAGGCGATGACCAGGAAAGCTACCTGCCGCCGCTGGAAGAAGGCCGCCCCGTGCCGCTAAACGATATCATCGCCGCGCAACACTTTACCGAGCCGCCGCCGCGCTATGGCGAGGCCAGCCTGGTCAAGGCGCTGGAAGAGCATGGCATCGGCCGGCCGTCGACCTATGCTTCGATCATTTCGACGCTGCAAAACCGCGAGTACGTCACGCTGGAAAACAAACGTTTCCATCCGACCGATGTCGGCCGTATCGTCAACAAGTTTCTGACCGAACATTTCACCAAGTACGTCGATTATGACTTTACGGCCCGGCTGGAAGATGATCTCGATGCCGTGTCGCGCGGCGAAAAAGACTGGATTCCTTTGATGCATGCCTTCTGGGATCCCTTCAACACGCTCATTCATGAGAAAGAGGAAAGCGTCCAGCGCAAAGACGTCACGCAGGAGGCCATCGACGAGAAATGCCCCGAATGCGGCAGTCCCCTGTCGATCCGGCTGGGCCGGAACGGCCGGTTTATCGGTTGCACGAACTATCCGACCTGTTCTTATACACGCAATCTGAATGACGACAAGGCACCTGACGAGCCTGAAGTCATAGAAGGCCGTACCTGCCCTAAATGCGGCCTGCCGCTGGTGATCAAATCGGGCCGCTATGGCAAATTCATCGGTTGCAGCGGCTATCCCAAATGCCGCCATATCGAACCGTTGGAAAAGCCTTTGGACACGGGCGTTGAATGCCCTAAATGCAAAAAAGGCAACATCCTTAAACGCAAATCCAAAAACAACAAGGTATTCTATTCCTGCTCGGAATACCCGAAATGCGATTACGCCTTATGGAACGCGCCGATCGCGGAAAGCTGCCCCGAATGCAATTGGCCGATTCTGACCGTCAAAGTCACGAAACGGCACGGCGCGGAAAAAGTCTGTCCGCAAAAAGATTGTAAATATGCAACGCCTTATGAAGGCGATCCGGCCGATGCCGAGGGGCCTAAGGAAGGCAAACCATAATGATAAGACGCCGAGAGCCAGGCTGAGTTGACGCTCGGCAAAACCCGACCTGCCGCCAATTCCCATGCCTTATCACTCCGACTTTAAAATCAGAAACGCCGTCCGCCACATCAAAGCCGGAGAGGTCATCGCCTACCCGACGGAAGCGGTTTACGGCCTGGGCTGCGATCCGCTCAACGAAAGCGCGGTCCTGTCCTTGCTCGCCATAAAACAGCGCCCTGTCGACAAAGGCCTGATCCTTATCGCTTCCTCATTAGCGCAACTGCAACCCTATCTGGCCTTGGATCAGGCGATGCTCGATCGCATCGCACCGACCTGGCCGGGCCCTGTCACCTGGGTAGTTCCGATCCAACCCTGGGTGCCCGCCTGGCTGACCGGAGCGCATGATTCGCTGGCGGTCCGGGTCACCGCCCATCCGATTGCCCGCCGGCTGTGCGCCTGCCATGGCGGCCCCATTGTCTCGACCAGTGCCAATGCCAGTACCAAACCTGCCATCAGACAGGCCCGCAAGCTGGTGCGGGCTTTTTCAGGCAGCGGCATTTTCATCCTGCAAGGCCCCATAGGCGGCCTGCAACAGGAAACGGCTATTTATGACGCCGTCAGCGGAAACCGTCTGCGATAAACGCCCTGCTGCCAGCTGAAATTTTGTTCAGGATTGCAGGCCACGCCTCAACCCAGCAGCACTGATGATTAAAATCGTCATAGACGATGACTTGCGCGCCATTGCGGGCTTTGACGAATGCTGCGCTGATAAACGGCGGCACATTATCATCCTTGCCACCGGCCAGATGGAATTGACGGATGTCCGGCGACAGCGCGGGCTCGACTGCCGGATTTAACGAATCGCTGATCGGCAGATAACCGTGGAATTCGCTCCAGGCCTTGATATCGAGATTGGCCGCCACCGTCACGACGGCCTTGACCTTCTCAACATAAGGCGCAATCAGCACAGCCAGCGTGCCGCCGCCGCTGTAGCCGATCAGTACGACTTCGGTAAAACCGGAGGTTTCAAGCCAGCGATTCAAGGCCGCCGCCATGCTTGCAACGACCGGTCTTGCATAGCGGTGCGAGGTCCAGAATTTATTGGAGCAGGCATCCGTCTGGCTAAAACCGTGATAACAGGGCCGGCCCAACAGGATGGAGGGCGCGCTATCCTGCGCCATCAGTTTCAGAATCATCGGATTGCGCGCTGTCGGGTCCTCCGCGATCCAGCGCTTTTGAAGCCAGGGAGTGCCGTCGCCGTCCAGATAAACATGCAAGGTTTTATTTGCCGCACCTTCACCGACACCGGCATGGCTATAGATGCGATGCGCGAACCGTTCGGTTCTGATCGTCAGCTCATCAAACCCCAGGCCGCGTGCCACACCGGCAAAACGCTCGGAGGGCGTCGCACAAGCGCTTAACAAGAGCATAGACAGCCAGACAATACGGCGCATGTTATACGGCCAGATCTCTGATTCTGATATGGGTCAGGTCTTTATTGTTTGCCACCAGGGCGGCGCAGCGATCCTGTCCCAGGTCAATATCACGCACACGCCATGCCGAAACGGGGCCATATTCCTCAGGCAGGCTTAAAAACGCTACCGGATGCACGGGATTAATGACGCACCTACTCAAGCCCAGCCCCAGTCCCCGCCCTGTCGCCTTGACAAACGCTTCCTTGCGGGTCCAGAAACGGTAAAATTCGCGTGTCTTCATGGCTTCGGGCAATGCATGCCAATAAGCCGCTTCTTCATCGGCCAGGCATTTGTGAACCAGATCGGTCAAACTGGGCCTGTCTTTACAGATTTCGATATCGATGCCCAATTGACAATTCCAGCCCAGAGCCACGACCAGATACGGACCTGAATGGGACAGATTGAATGCCAGTTGCGGATAATCGATCAGATAAGGCTTGCCGTGCTCGCCCTTGCCGATCCGGACAGTTGCCGGATTTTCACGCAGATAATCCGCCAGCAACAGCCTTGTGCGCCCATGCACTTCGACATAGCGTCGATGTACGGCAGGGTTTTTTATACTATCGGCATGCGCCTGCTCGGCCTCATCCAATAAAGGGAGATAGCACTGATAGTACCGCTCATCCGTGGAAATAAGTCCCTGCCAAATATCGACAGTGTCCGTATTCGACATGCCGGCTATCTCAAACTGAAAACACTGGCACGCCCCTCACCGCGCGGATCGCTGGCCGCCGTCAGCGTATGCGTGGTTTTATCCTGCATCACGGCCTGCATATTGCCGTAGCGATAACGCGCTTCCTCCAACTGATGGCCACGCTCCGACAGGCTCTTGATCTCATCGGCGGTCATGGCCTCTTTTTCGTATTGAATCACGTCGGGAATAAACTGGTGATGAAAGCGCGGCACGCGAACCCACGAATCCGGGCCATTGCCGTCGGCAAAATCCAACGCGCCCAGCAACACCATCGAGATAATGCGGCTGCCGCCCGGCGTGCCGAGCACGGCGATGCGCCGCCCGTCCTCCAGGAACACCGGCGTCATGCTGGACAGCATGCGTTTGCCCGGCGCGATGGCATTAGCCAGGCCGCCGACCAGCCCATACACGTTCATGGCGCCCGGCAGACTGACGAAATCGTCCATTTCATCATTCAGCACCACGCCGGTGCCGGCCGCAACCATTCCGGCGCCGAACGGGAAATTAACGCTGAGCGTGGCCGCAACGCGGTTGCCTTCGGCATCGATGATGGAAAAATGTGTGGTATGCGGGCCATCAGGCGCCTCCGCCATATGCCCGGACAGCATCGCGCTCGGCAGTGCCTTATCGGGGCGCAGGCTGCTTCTTAATCCGGCCGCGTAATCTTCGTTCAGTAAGCGCCGGATGGGCATGTCGACAAAATCCGCATCACCCAGATACAGGGCCCGGTCATGATAAGCCCGGCGCATGGCCTCGGCTATCAAATGCTTGCGCGTGACGCTGTCCACCTGCTTCAAATCATAGCCGGACAGAATGTTCAAGGCCTCGATCAACCCGATCCCGCCCGCTGAAGGCGGCGCCGCGCCGGTGATTTTTATGCCGCGATACCAGCCTCTGACCGGCTCCCGCTCGACCACTTGAAAATCGGCCAGATCCTGCAATGTCCAGATACCGCCGGCCTTTCTGACGCTGCCTACCAGTTTTTCGGCTACCTCACCGTCGTAGAACCCCTCCCGGCCGTCTTCGGCCAGACGGCTCAAAGTATTAGCCAGATCAGGCTGGCGCAACATCGATTTATAGGCCGGCACAGCGCCGTTATCGAGAAACAACCGGGCCGCTTCCGGGTCTTTTTTCATTACCTCGATTCTGAATTTGAGCAACTTGCGGTGTCTCTCGCCGATGGCA
Organism: Methylobacter sp. BBA5.1; assembly: GCF_000746145.1. Taxonomy (NCBI): domain Bacteria; kingdom Pseudomonadati; phylum Pseudomonadota; class Gammaproteobacteria; order Methylococcales; family Methylococcaceae; genus Methylobacter; species Methylobacter sp. BBA5.1. Next base: position 21,603 of record NZ_JQKS01000005.1, on the reverse strand, counting down.
AAGCCATCGCGCGCGTAGCGAATTGCCGGTGCCAGGCTTTGCGCCAGCGGCAGGCGCCCGTATTTTTCCGACAGATGCGCCAGCGCCGCCGGCATGCCGGGTATGGCGGCCGCCAGTGCGCCGTCGACCGATAATCGCGATATCACTTTGCCGCTGTTATCGAGAAACATGTCGCGATGGGCCGCCAGCGGCGCTTTTTCGCGCCCGTCTATCATTGTCTCAAAGCCGTCATCGGCTCTGTGCAACAACCAGAAACCGCCGCCCCCCAACCCCGAACCGGACGGCTCGACCACGGCCAGCGCGGCACTGACCGCGACTGCCGCATCGAACACATTGCCCCCCTGGTTAAGAATTTCAAAACCGGCCTCGGTTGCCAAAGGGTGTGCACTGGCAATGGCGGCCTTGCCGTCGGCATAAACCTGCTTTCCCCAAAAAACCGCCATTAAAACCAACGTTGCACAACTGTTTTTTAACATCTTTTCCCCTGATCGAATTGTAATTGATGAATGAAATGACTTATTTTTTTGATTAAACCACAGGGCATCCCCAGGTCACAGTAATAAATCAGCTTAGTCCATGGCCCTTCGAAACCCGACGACTGGACGGTCTGTCTTCATTGCATCGACTGAATGCGCGTTTGCTCATATTGTGCCGTAACTACCATGTGTGTTATACATTAAGGTGCCTTAATTTTTTAATCAAAATGAGGCAGTAATAATTCTAAACATAAACATACAAGGATCTGCTGTTATGAAATTGAAATATACTACTGTTTTAGTTGGCGCTTTTGCTCTTTGCCTGAGCGCTCAATCCAATGCGACGGAACATCATACAGCGCAAGCGCTGGAACATTCCGCAATGGCAACCGCGCATGGACAGGATGGTCATCCGGACCAGCTGCTCAAGCATGCCGAAGAAGGTTTGAAGCACGCTGAAGCCGCGGAAAAAGAACACGCCGAAGCCCATAAACATATGACCGAAGCGGTTAAACATTTAAAAGAATCCATAGAGCATGCCAAGAAAGGTCATGCCGATGTAGGTACCAAACATGCCGAAGAAGCGATGGTGCATATGCGTCAATCCATTGGCCAATAAGAAAACCCAGCAATGGTGAAAGCGGGTGCAATCCAGTTATTGCACCCGCTTTTTTGTCTGTCCTTATAAATTCTGCTGGTTACCAACACCTGCCTGATAAAAAGCTTATTTCTCTATGTCAGATAAAAAATATACGCTCGGCTTTATCGGTATCGGCTTGATGGGCAAGCCGATGACTTTACGTCTGCTCGATGCCGGCTTTAAGGTCAACGTCTGGAACCGCAGCCCCGAGAAGCTGGTCCCGGTCACCGAAGCCGGCGCACTGGCCCAGGACACAATCGCTGACCTGGTCCAGGCCTCCGATGTCATCATCCTGTGCCTGGCCGATACGGCCGCGGTCGAATCCGTTGTTAACAACGCTATTCTGGCCAGCGGTTCGGCCGGCAAATTACTGATAGACCTGTCCAGCATTCATCCCGAAACGACACGGCAGCTGGCTGCGGCAGTGCATGAAACCTGCGGCATGGGTTGGGTCGATGCGCCAGTCTCGGGCGGTGTCGCCGGCGCCCAGCAAGGCAATCTCGCAATCATGGCCGGCGGCAGCGCTGAAAATATTGAAATTGCGCATTATGTGCTGGCGCCGCTGTGTCAGCAGTTGACGCATATGGGCGATGTCGGCAGCGGCCAGATGACCAAAATATGCAATCAGATGATCGTCAGCTGCAATGTCATGGTCATCGCCGAAATGATGGCGCTGGCGAAACAGGCCGGCGTCGACGCCGAAAAAATCCCGGCCGCGCTGGCCGGCGGCTTTGCCGACTCCAAACCGTTGCAGATCGTCGGCCCGGAAATGGCGGCCGGGACGTTTGAGCCCGTTAAATGGCGCGTCAAAACGTTGCTGAAAGACCTGAACATGGCGGTCGACGTCTCGACCCGGCAAGGCAATGCCGTGCCGATGTCGGCCCTGGCCGCGCAACTGATGCAATTGCATGGGCGGCAGGGTTTTCTTGAGCAGGACCCGTCCACGTTAATCAAGCTGTTCGACAAAGCCGATGCTTAACTTTACCGCCAACCTGAGCCTGTTGTTTACCGAAGCCGAACTGGTCGATCGCTTTGAGGCGGCCAGACAACAAGGCTTTTCCGCCGTCGAGATCCAGTTTCCGTATGGGCTGGAGGCAGAAACGCTGCAAAAGGCGCTGACTGAGGCCGGACAAAAGCTGGTGCTGTTCAATGTCGATGCCGATGATCTGTTACAGGGTGGCGAAGGACTGGCCTGCGTGCCGGAAAAACAGACTCGGTTCCGGCAGGCGATCGCGCAAACGCTCGCTTATGCCAAGGTGCTGAAGCCGGTCGCGATCAATGTGCTGCCGGGGCGCTGCCTTAATCAAAGCCGGTTGTCGGAGTATCTGCAAACCTTTAGGGAAAATCTGTGTTTTGCCGCCGATGCCTTTGCACCGTTGGGCATCAAAACGGTTTTTGAAGCGATCAACACGCACGACATGCCCGGCTTTATTATCCATAGCAGTGCGCAGATGCTGGCTGTGCTGGATGAACTGAACCGCCCCGACCTGCTCATGCAGTACGACATTTATCACATGCGGATGATGGGCGAAGAGCCGGCCGGATTTATTGCCGAGCATGCGGGCAAAATTGGCCATATCCAGTTCGCCGACTGTCCCGGACGGGCTCAGCCCGGCACTGGAGGGATCGATTTTGAACCGATTTTTTCGGCGATTGAAAATTCGGGCTATCGGGGCTGGGTAGGCGCCGAATACAAGCCGACAGGGACGACTGCGGACAGCCTAGACTGGTTTTTAAGAGGTGAAGATCACGCCGATAAAACAGCGTGATCTTCGCGATGGATACGAATCTTATTGTGTCAGTTTTAAATATTTCTGGTACAGACTGTCTTTATCCTCGACATGCTTGGGATCTTTGTCGATGCAGTCGACCGGACACACCTCTATGCATTGCGGCACATCGTGATGGCCTACGCATTCGGTGCACATTTCAGGATTGATGACGTAGATGTCCTCGCCCTGGGAAATAGCGCCGTTTGGGCACTCGGGTTCACAGACATCGCAATTGATGCATTCATCACTAATAATAAGGGACATACTTACTCCTAACTAAACTTCCCAATTAAATGTTGTAACACAAGTTCAGGGACAAAACTCGACACATCGCCTTTCAGCTGCGCGATCTCTCTGATCATGCTTGAAGAAATAAATTCATATTGTTCGGCCGGTGTTAAAAAAACCGTTTCAAGATCCGGCGCCAGACGCCGGTTCATGCCGGCCAGCTGAAATTCATATTCGAAGTCGGAAACCGCGCGCAAGCCTCTTAAAATCACATGCGCACCCTGCTGTTTGGCGCATTCGACCAATAGATTGTCAAACCCGATCACCTCGACATTCGCATATTCGGTCGTCACGCCTTGCGCCAGCGCGACGCGCTCTTCAATCGAAAACAACGGCGATTTGCCGCGGTTGACGGCGACTGCGACGATGATTTTGCCATAAAGCTTGGAGGCCCTGGCAATTAGATCCAGATGGCCGTTGGTGATGGGATCGAATGTGCCGGGATAGATCGCGGTAATATTCATATGACAGCTGTAAAAAACTGCCCATTTTATATCAAGATCATGCCTTGAAAAAATAAATCAGCCTAATCGTTCGAATAAATGATAGCCGACCTCGCCCGCGGCTTTGCTTTTCAGGCACTGCCAGTTAGCCGGCATGCCGGTAAGATCGAGCTTGCGCTCCGTTTCGACATAGATTTTGGCATGGGCTGACAGCCAGCCTTTTTCCTCCAGCCACTGACAGGTTTGTACCGCCAGCCCCTTGGCGAACGGCGGATCCATGAACACGATATCGAATGCTTCGGCATCGCCGGCCAGATAGCGCAAGACATCCATTTGCACAATCCTGATCTGGCCGGCGGCCAGCGCGACTGCGTTCTCCTTTAAGCTGCGGCAGGCCTGGGCGTTATCTTCCACCTGTATAACCGAGGCGGCACCCCTGGACGCCGCCTCGAATCCCAGCGCGCCGCTGCCCGCATATAAATCCAGGCAGCGTTTGCCGATGATCTCGCCTTGCAGCCAGTTGAACAGCGTTTCCCGAACTCTTGCCGGTGTCGGCCTTAAGCCGGGTTGGTCGACGAAGTTTAATTGCCGGCTACGCCATTCTCCTCCGATGATTCTGAGCTTATTTTTCACTTTTCGCCTGATTTCCGCCCACCGTAACGGTTTGCAGCAATTGCGGATCGATGCGGCGTTTAAACGCATCACGGATCGAAGCGGCTGTCACCTGCTCAACTTTTTGCTGGAACGTATCCAGATAATCCAGCGGTAGCTCATAAAAACCGATCATGGCTACATAATTGACCAGTTCCTTGTTGGTATCGAAACGCATCGCGAAACCGCCGGTGATATTTTTCTGGGCAGCCGTCAGCTCGGTTTCTGTCGGCCCCTTCTCGATGAAGTCCTGCAGAGTTTTATTGAGCACTTCCAGCGCTTCCTGGGTCTGGTCATTACGTGTTTGCAGGCTCATTACAAACGGCCCCTTTCTGAACATCGGCATGAATGAGCTGGATGCGCTGTAGGCCAGCCCCCGTTTTTCCCTGATTTCATTAAAAAGCCTGGACACCAGAACGGCTCCGCCCAGAATATGATTGCCGACAAACAGGTCGAAATAATCGTCATCCTTGCGGTAAGTGCCGGGCATGCCCGCCAGCACATGCGTTTGCGAGGAAGGAAAGTCGGTATGCCGTTGCGTCGCTTTCAGCGGCATCGTCACTTCTGGCAGCGGCTCGGGTTTTTGTCCTGCCGGCAGATCGGCAACCAGTCTTTCCGCCGTTTGTTCCGCCTGCTTTCTGTTCAAATCGCCGACTATCACGACAATGGCGTTGGCAGCCACATAGTATTTCCGGTAAAACTCGCGCAGATCATCGGCATTAAAACCGCTCACGGTTTCAATGATTCCATCACTGGGATGCGCATAAGGGTGATCCCCGTAGATAGCCTTGTAAAAGGCGATACGCGCTATTTGAGCCGGTGATTCTTCGCGTTGTTTCAGCGCGGCCAGGGTTCGGCTTTTTTCACGTTGAAAATCAGCTTCGTTGAAAGCCGGTCTGGTTAGAATGGCCTGCAGCGTTTCCAGCGCTTTATCGAATAGTTTTTGATCGGTCAATGTGCGCAGCGATACCCAGGCCATGTCATCGGAAATGCCCGATCCTACAACCGCGCCGACGCTTTCAAAACGTTGCGCGATTTCATCGGCATTCCAGTCGCCGGCCCCGGTATCCAGTAACGCCGATGTCAGCGCCGCAATACCCAACTGGGCGCCGTCGCGCGCGCTGCCGGCATCAAAGGCAACCTGAATATCGGCCATCGGCAAGCCTTCGGTTTGGACATAATAAACCCGGCTTCCCTGGGCCGTTTGCCAGTGTTCTATCTTGGCCGCCGACCAGACCGTCTGACTGAACAATAAAAAAACGAGACTTATCAAACTAGCGCGCATCATGCTCTCCTTGGGTTGTTGGGCTGACTTTGTTTTCGTTGATTGGCTGAGGTTCCAGGTAAGCGATATTCAGCCGGTCTTTAATCAGATATTTACGGGCGACCTCACGCACCTGCTCCGCCGTCACCTGATTGACCTTATCGACATATTCGTCCACTTTCTGCCAACCTAGTCCGACCGTTTCGGTCATGCCCAACTGCATGGCCTGGTAGAACATCGAATCACGCTCGTAAACGTCGCTGGCCAATACCTGCGCCTTGATGCGCTGCAGTTCTTCTTTACTGATCAATTCGTTTTGCAGTTTGGTTACTTCCTCCATCAACGCCGACTCCAGGTCTTCCACCGTCTTACCTTGGGCCGGGGTCGCCTCCAGTACGAACAGGTCCGATAACCGGGATGTCAGATCATACCCGGCGCCGGCCGAAACCGCGATTTGCTTGCCGCGCACCAACTCTGACGCCAGCCGGGCACTATTGCCACCATCCAGCACGCCGGCCAGAACTTCCAGCGCATAGGCCTCCCACTCCTGTTCCGCGGTTTTCAGGCTGGGTACTTTATAGCCCATGATGATGTAAGGCAGTTTTGCCGGCAGTTTGATCGTCATCCGCCTGACGCCGATCTGTTCGACTTCGGTCCGCGGCTTCAGCGGTTTGATCTCGCTGGGCTTCAGCGGGGCGAAGTATTTCTCGGCCAGTTTGAAGACCGCCTTCGGTTCGACATCGCCGACAACGACCAGCGTCGCATTGTTCGGCGCATACCAGCGCTGGTACCAGGCCTGAAGATCCTCCACGGTGTAACTGGCGATATCGGCGGGCCAGCCGATCACGGGGTTCTTGTAAGGGCTGTTGGTATGCGCCATGGCCATAAAGTATTCCTGCATTTTGGCCCGCGGCTTGTCGTCGGTACGCATCCTGCGTTCTTCGGTTACCACTTGCAGTTCTTTCTTCAGTTCTTCATCGAGCAAATTCAGGTTGCGCATTCTATCCGCTTCCAGTTCAAAACTGACTTCCAGCCGGGATTTCTCCATGGTCTGGAAATAGGCCGTGTAATCCTGGCCGGTAAAGGCATTTTCATCGCCGCCATTTTCGGCGATGATGCGCGAGAATTCACCGGGCGGATGCTTGTCCGTGCCTTTGAACATCATATGTTCAAGCATATGAGAGATGCCGGTAATGCCGCCCGGCTCGTAACTGGATCCGACTTTGTACCAGACCTGGGAAACCACGACCGGAGATCGATGGTCTTCCTTGACCAGAACTTTTAATCCATTCCCTAAAACCCGCTCGGAGACCTTTGTCTCGGCGCTGCTGGCAAAGACCGGCAGGCATAACAATATGGCAAACAGTAATCGATTCTTCATAACTCCCTCTTTATGTAAATGGTAGCGCTTCCGACTATTTCAATAATTAATAGTTCACGGTATTCTATACAATAATGAAAAAGTTGGAATTTATTAAATAATGACAAGCGACTCTACCCTGCTCTCCTGGCGAAACTATCTTGAGCTGTGCAAACCGAAGGTGGTTGCGCTGATCGTGTTTACCGCGGTTGTCGGCATGTTGCTGGCGGTGCCAGGCATGCCGCCCCTGGACACGCTTATTTACAGCACTGTAGGCATCGCGCTGGCGGCCTCTTCGGCGGCGGCCATCAATCATTTCATCGATCAGAAAGCTGATGCGGAGATGAAGCGCACGCAAAACCGGCCCTTGCCGAAAGGCGAATTGAGTTCCAGGAATGTCATTATTTTCGCCCTGGTCCTAGGCGTAATTGCGATGGCGCTGTTGATTTTCATGGTCAACCCGCTGACGGCGGTGCTGACTTTTCTGTCATTGATCGGCTATGCCATTATCTATACCGTCTACCTGAAAAGAATGACACCGCAGAACATCGTGATCGGCGGCGCCGCCGGTGCGGCGCCGCCCCTGCTTGGCTGGTGCGCCATGACCGGCGAATTACATCCTTATGCGCTGCTGCTGTTTTTGATCATTTTCGTCTGGACACCACCGCATTTCTGGGCGCTGGCCATTGCCCGCCGCGAAGAATATGCCAAAGTTGAAATCCCGATGCTGCCGGTTACGCACGGCCCGGAATTTACCCGGTTGCATATTCTGCTCTATACCGTACTATTGTTGATCGTGACGTTACTGCCTTATCTGACTGGCATGAGCGGACTGATCTATGTGGCGACTGCCGTACCGTTAGGCCTCGGCTTTATTTATTTCGCCATTTTGATGATGCGCCGGAAAGATGACAGAACCGCCATGCGAACTTTCGGCTATTCGATTATTTATTTAATGGTTATGTTTGCCGCCCTATTAATCGACCATTATGTGGTATTAACCTTATGAAATTGACACATCACGAGCAGACGCCGCATCCGGAACATCCGTTCGCCGAATACATACGTATTCTCGGCAAGGGCAAGAAAGGTTCAAGGCCGCTGACGCAGGATGAAGCCTATCAGGCCATGAAAATGATTCTGGCGGAAGAAGTGCAGCCGATTCAGCTGGGCGCTTTTTTGATGCTGATGCGGGTTAAGGAGGAAACGCCGGAAGAATTGGCGGGCTTTGCCCAAGCAGCCCGGGAATCATTTGATCTTGTCGGCCCTGCCGCCACCGTCGATCTGGACTGGTCTTCGTATGCCGGCAAACGCCGCCATCTGCCCTGGTTTCTGCTATCTGCCCTGCTACTGGCCGAAAATGGCATCAAGGTTTTCATGCATGGCGCGGAAGGCCATACGGCCGGCAGGATCTACACACAGGATGTGCTCAAGTTTTTAGGCATTCAGCACGCCCATTCCATGGCCGAAGCCGCACAACAAATCGAGCAAAATCATTTCAGTTACCTGTCGCTGGAACATTTCTGTCCGAAACTGCATGAGATTATAGAACTGCGTCCGATACTGGGCTTGCGCTCACCGGTTCATACACTGGTCCGGCTTTTGAATCCTTTTAATGCCGACTACAGTATTCAGGGCATCTTCCATCCCGGCTACCGACCGGTTCACCAGCAAGCCGCCGCCTTGTTGAATCAACCGCATATGGCCGTGTTGAAAGGCGAAGGCGGCGAGACCGAACGTAATCCCGACATGGACTGTCTGGTACAAAGCGTCCACGAAGGGCAATTATCGGACGAAAACTGGCCGGCTTTATTCACTCACCGCCATGTCAAACCGGAATTACTCGACCCGCGACAGCTGGCTTTGATCTGGCGGGGCAAAATCGATGACGAATTTGCCGAAGCCGCCATCATAGGCACGGCGGCAATTGCGCTGAAACTGTTAGGCAAGGCCGAAACCCAGCAGCAGGCGCACGAACTGGCCGCGGCTTACTGGACAGGCAGGGATAAGCAAAAGTACGCAGGTTCTTAATCCGCTCTATCCATGGCCGCCAAGCGCATGTTGTCGCTGCTATTGCTTTATTTGCTCCTGTTGCTGGTCGTTTTTCTGTTTCAGCGAAAAATGATCTACTTCCCCGCTCAGCACGCGCCAGAACGGCAACAGGAACTGGCCCGGCAATTGAACCTCAAACTCTGGCCAACGAATGATGATTATCTCGGACTGATCTCGCAAACACCCCCGGAAACTGACAGAGGTACGGTCATCGTTTTCCACGGTAACGCCGGCTCGGCAATCAATCGTATTTATTATTCGCAAGCCCTGGAACCGCTCGGTTATCGCGTCATCCTAGCCGAATACCCGGGCTATGGAGCCCGAACGGGCAAGCCTTCGGAAACAGTCTTGATTTCAAATGGCATTGAAACGGCTAAACAGGCTTTGCATGACTTTGGCGGCCCGCTGTTTCTCTGGGGCGAATCGCTCGGCAGCGGCATCGTTTCAGGCATTGTGGCCAGCGGCGAAGTGGCGGTGAAAGGCATTGTGTTAATCACGCCGTTTGACAGCATGGCTAATGTCGCCCACCATCATTACCGGTTTTTGCTGGCCAAATGGCTAATCCGGGATCGGTACGACAACAGCAAAAATCTGCAGGACTACATGGGAAGCACGGCGGTTGTTCTGGCCGAAGCCGATGAAATCATTCCCGTTAAATACGGCGACAGGCTGTTCGATTCACTGCGGCACCGCAAGAAGCGCTGGCGCTTTAAGGGCTCCAACCACAACGATCTGCCATTGGCTCCCGGCATGCCTTGGTGGCAAGAGGTTATGCAATTTGTTTCAGATCAAGAAGGGAGCGCCGTTCACAGCCGTATTGACGATATACAGATACTTTAACCCGATCACTATCCCGGCATCGGCGGCGTCAACCGACAGGATTTGAACCTCTCCTTCCAGTTCCAGCTGCTCAAATTCAAACTGGGCTTTCATGCCTGCTTCGACGGCTATGGCTTCAGACAGACGAATCATTAAACCGCCCGCCGAAACATTGACGGTGGTAAATTCCAAATATTCGTCATTTAACCGGATACGCCCCGGCGCCGCCATGTATTTACTGTAAAAATTTTTCTTATACGGCTGATCATCAACATCATGGCAAATACGCTTAAACTCCATGGCAATAAAAGTATGTTCGTCATCCATGTCGACTCTGACGATCTCCGCATTGCCAACTAAACACATTTCCGGAAAGCGTACATCTATCATTGTCGACGCCGAAATGACCTCGTAAATAGCCTCAGCACTTTCATAACCCTGCCTGCAGTTCAATTCGGCAAGCGCCCCGGTTATGGATAAGTTTCTAACGGTAATTTCCCGCGCTTCCCCCCCCATATAAATCAAACCATGCGATGTTAAATTTTTACGGTAAGGTCGTTTTACATAGTACATCTGAGGTTTCCTTGCTTGATTATCAGTTTATGGCAGCTTGCTTGCTGTACAAGACTATGACATGTCATTATATTGCTGAGTTCGTATTATCGGTTGTTTTTTCTAACTCTGTCTATAGTCTTCAGTTTTTCAATTCCGTGCTTTATCATGAAGAAACCGCTCATTCTGCCCCTGCTACTTTCTCTAACAGCCTGCATGGCTATGCCCCCTAAAAACAGCGACAATATCTGCGCGACTTTCAAGGAAAAAGATAACTGGTATGACCATGCCAGAAAGTCATTTGAGCGATGGGGCGTGCCTGTTCATGTCCAGATGGCCATCATGCATCAGGAGTCGCATTTTGTCGCCGATGCACGGCCGCCCCGCCCCTGGCTGCTGGGTATTATTCCCTGGTTCAGAGCCAACAGTGCCTATGGCTATGCGCAGGCGAAAGACGAAACCTGGGACAGCTATATCAATAACGCCGGCAGTTGGTGGGCTGATCGCGACGAATTTGACGATGCCGCTGATTTCATCGGCTGGTACTGCAATATCAGTTACAAGAAGCTGGGCATACCAAAATGGGACACAAGAAATTTATACCTCGCCTACCACGAGGGCCACGGCGGTTATCAACGCAAAAACTATTTGAAGAAGCCCTGGTTAATGCAGGTCGCCAACAAAGTAGCCAGGCGGGCGCAAATATTTCAAAACCAATTAAGTACCTGTAACAAGAATTAAACGGCAACAGCCGGTTTTTTTGGTAAACTACCTGCTTCACATTAACGCCATAAAAGGGGGAAAACCGTGAGAAAACTTCAAACTCGAATTCTTTCTGTTATCACCATCATTCTTATAGGAATCACTATGTTTTCAATGGCTAACGCCACTACACCCGAAGAAAATAAAGCCGCTGGCGAAGCATTTCTGGCGGAAAACGCCAAGAAACCCAATATCATCACAACCGCGAGCGGCCTGCAATACGAAATCCTGAAAAAAGGCGAGGGCGCGACGCCTTCGGCCACCGATAATGTCACGGTACATTACAAAGGCACAACGATTGACGGTGAAGAGTTTGACAGTTCCTACAGCAGGGGCGAGCCTGCCACATTCCCCTTAAACCGGGTCATCGCCGGCTGGACCGAAGGCGTTCAATTAATGCAGGAAGGCGCTAAATACCGCTTTTACATCCCTTCGGACTTAGCTTATGGCGCTCATGGCGCAGGCCGCGCAATCGGTCCGAACGCCGCTTTGATCTTTGACGTTGAACTGATCAAAGTTCAATAAACAAAGCTAACATCCAAAACACCTGCGTGGCGCATAATCCGCCAGTTTAAAACCTTGCCTTATAGGGGCTATCGGCCGAGAAGCCATGCTAAAGCCGATAGCCAACCGATATTTCCCCAGCCTTGTTTGACCATGCCTACTTATCAATTATTTGCCACGACACCCAAAGCAATGGAGACTATTCTTACCGAAGAACTCCAGGCTCTCGGCATCAAGAATACCAAGCCAACCATGGCGGGCGTCGCATTTGAAGGCAGCCTGGAAACAGCTTACCGGGCTTGTTTATGGTCCAGAACGGCAAACCGGGTTTTACTGGTCCTGAGCTCTTTTGAAGTGAAAACCCAGGACGACCTGTACTACGGCGTCAAGAAAATCAACTGGTTTGAGCATTTACGGCCGGAAGGCAGCTTCGCTGTCTCGTTCAGCGCCAAGAACTCGCCAGTCATTAACAATACGCATTTTGGTGCCTTAAAAGTTAAGGATGCGATTGTCGACCAGATGCGCGCCAAATTTCAAAAGCGCCCGAGCATCAATACCGAACAGCCCGATATCCGCATCAATGTTTATTTGCATGGAACCACGGCACAACTCAGCCTGGACCTTTCCGGCGAAAGCCTGCATCGGCGCGGATATCGCGATATCAACATCAAGGCTCCAATCAAGGAAAACCTGGCCGCTGCCATGCTGTTGCGGAGCGGCTGGCCTGAAATCGCCCGGCGACAGGGATCACTGATCGACCCGATGTGCGGCTCGGGCACCTTGTTGTTGGAAGGTGCGATGATCGCCGCCGATTATGCGCCGGGTCTGCTGCGTGATTATTTCGGATTTATAGGCTGGAAAAAACACGATGCCGAAAGCTGGAAGAAACTGCGCGCGGAAGCCGAACAGCGTAAAATAACCGGGCTTGAAAACATGCCTGTCATCGTTGGTTTCGATCAGAACCGCCACACGATCAATGCCGCCTTAACGCATATCACCAATGCCGGTCTGCAACATAAAATCCATGTCGAGCGTCGTGATATCGGCGATGCTCAGCCAGCGGAAAGCTGGAAGCCTGGACTGGTCATCTGTAATCCGCCTTATGGCGAACGGCTCGGCAGCGAAGAGGATACGGCCGCGTTGTATAAGCGCTTCGGCGATATCCTGAAAGCGCATTTTACCGGCTGGAAAGCCGCCATGATCATCAGCAACCCGGAGTTGGGCTTTCGCTTGGGGATACGTTCGCAAAAACCAATTACGCTGTTCAACGGCGCGCTCGAATGCAAGCTTCTGCGCTTTACCGTTGAAGACAACGCTTTTTTTACGCCTAAAGCCAAAACGCAGGAAGAACGGCTGAGCCAAATCACCGAGACCAGCAAGAAACAGTCCGCCGATGCCGGTGCCGACATGTTTTCCAACCGGCTTAAAAAGAACCTTAAAAAGCTTTCCAAATGGGCCAGGCAAAACCGGATCAGCTGCTATCGCGTTTATGACGCCGATTTACCGGAGTATGCGGTCGCTGTTGATATTTATCAGGGCGAGCAAACCTGGGTCAACGTACAGGAATACGAACCACCCAAAAGTATTGATCAGCACAAGGCCGATCAGCGCCTGGCCGGCGTGCTGGCGGAAATACCACGCGTACTGCAGATCAGTCCGAACCAGGTGTTCCTGAAAATCCGCCGCAAGCAAAAAAGTACCGAGCAGTATGAAAAACACAGCGACTCCGGCGTTTTTTATATCATCGAAGAGGGCGGTTGCAAATTACAGGTCAATTTTGAAGATTATCTGGATACCGGCTTGTTTCTGGATCACCGGCCTATTCGCCTGATGATCCAGAAACAAGCCCGAGGCAAACGCTTCTTGAATCTGTTTGCCTATACCGGCAGCGCGACCGTACATGCCGCCGTCGGCGGCGCCCGATCGACCACAACAGTCGATATGTCCCATACCTATCTGAACTGGGCAAAAAAGAATCTGCAATTGAATAACGTACAGGGCGACCATGAATTCATCCAGGCCGACTGCCTGGAATGGCTGGCAACTGAAGCCAAACAACCTTATTGCCGGCAATATGATTTGATTTTTCTCGACCCGCCGACTTTTTCCAATTCAAAACGCATGGATGACGTGTTTGATGTGCAAACCGATCATGTGTCTTTGATCAAGCATGCCATGTCACTGCTGGCGCCGGACGGCATTTTATACTTCTCGACTAATTTCAGGCGTTTTAAACTCGACAGGCCCGCCTTGTCCGGGCTAATGATCGAGGATATTACCGCAGCCACTATCCCCGAGGATTTTGCCCGCAATCCGAAAATCCATTATTGCTGGAGGATACAGGCATGATGCGTAAAGTGAAGATTCTGGTTTCCGGCCGGGTTCAGGGCGTTTATTTTCGCGCCTTTACCCAGAACAAGGCCAGGCAGTTGAATGTGAAGGGCTACGCCCGTAACTTGCCGGATGGACGAGTTGAGATTATTGCCGAAGCGGATAACTCGATCCTGGAAGAGTTCATCAAATGGTGTGGTAAAGGGCCGTTAACGGCCCGCGTCGATCACATTGAAATGACAGAATTACAACCTGATGAACAATTAACATCTTTCGACATCAGATAAGCCTGCCCCGTCCCGCTGCTGGTTTACTCACTGGCCCAAGCAGACTGGATCTTGTTTATTTTTTTCCCGAAAAACAGCAGCATGCGAAACCCCAGCAGCACAAAAATAATCAATGCATAGATAAGTGGCTGGGTGTAATCGGCTTTTACCAGCCAGAAAAAATGGATTAGCGCGGTAATGGCAATGATATAGACGAGTCTGTGCAGTTTTCTCCAGTTTGCGGCCAAGCGTTTTTGCATCGCTTTTGTCGAGGTAACGGCCAACGGGATCATCAGGAAAAAAGTCAGCAATCCCATTAGAATATACGGACTGTCGGGCACCTCGTCCTTAAATGCGGACCACGATCCAGACAAATCAAGAATGACATAAACCAGAAAATGCAACGTAGCATAAAAAAAGGCGAACAGTCCCATCATGCGCCTGAACCGGATTGGCCAGCTTTGGCCGGTTATTTTTCTGTAGGGTGTCAGTCCCAGTCCCAGGCATAAAAACCGCAATGCCCAATCCCCGCATCCGTGATGCAACGCCTCTACTGGGTTAGCGCCGAGCTGGTCCTGGATGGCTGCTTTAAGTAATAATACAAAAGGCAACAGGCTCAGCAGAAAAACACAGGCTTTGATGGCCGTCCAGTATTTTTTATCAAGCGCCATCAATAATATTTTTTTAAGTCCATACCGGAATAAAGTGACGCCACTTGTTCGCCGTAACCATTGAATTTTTCGGTGTTCCGTTTGGCCGCGAAAATACTGCTGCCCAGTACCCGCTCACGTTTTTGGCTCCAACGCGGATGGGAAACCTCTGGATTGACATTGGCGTAAAAACCATACTCTCTCGGCGCGCTTTTATTCCAGGCTGTATCGGGCATATTTTCCAGCAGCCGGATTTTTACGACCGCCTTGATATTCTTGAAGCCGTATTTCCACGGCACGATCAAGCGCAGCGGGGCACCGTTCTGCTTGGGCAGTTCATCATCATACATGCCGGTGGCCATAATCGTTAGAGGATGCATGGCCTCATCGATTCTTAATCCCTCCGTGTAAGGCCATTCCAAAACGCCGGAGCGCTGGCCAATCATAACGTCCGGGTTATAAATCGTCGTGAACTCGACAAATTTCGCGTTTGAGGTTGGCTCAAACCGTTTAAGCATCTGGCCCAGAGGAAAACCGATCCATGGCACGATCATAGACCAGGCTTCCACGCAGCGAAAACGGTAAATGCGCTCCTCCAGCGGATTATCTTTCAATATATCTTCCAGATCGTAAATGCCGGGCCTGGCTACCTCGCCTTCTACCGTTACGCTCCACGGCCGGGTTTTTAACGCCTGCGCCAATCGAGAAGAATCCTTTTTATTGGTGGAAAACTCATAATAATTCGTATAGCTGGTGACATCCTCGTAATCCGTCGGCGACAAAGGCGCCGAATAAGGCCCCGTGAGTACATCGGCATATATGCCATTTTCAGCTTCAGCCAGTGTCGGCAGCATCAGAGCCGCAGAGCCGGCGGCCGCGGCTTTAATAAACCGCCGGCGTGATTCAAAAACCGCCCGATCGGTAATTTCGCTAGTCAAAATATTTGCTTTGCGTTTGATCAACATATCTACACCTCATGCGCTCAATAATATTTACGGGTTAGCCAATAATCGGCACTGACGTAACGGCCGCCGCCCATGAAGAACAGTACCAGCAACATAATGAAATAAGTCGCGGCAAACTCAATGCCGTTGTTGAGCACGACAAAATTACCTTTTTCGGTCAACCAGTTATAATCGCCATATTGCTGCAGTATGGCTTTTGCCTGCTCAAGGCGCTCCATTGCCGCCATGGTTCTGTCGGTGGCAAATAAGCCGCTGTCTCCGGCAATTGCCAGCCAGCCGTATTGCCAATGCACAGTAATGGCAGCAACGACCATCACGACCATGAGCGGAAGGGAAATTAAACGCACACCGAATCCAAACAGCAAAAACAAAGCGCCTAGAATCTCAACCATTATCGTTAATAAAACCATCAGCCAGGGCAACGGCATGCCCAAGCCCCAGTCGGTATTACCGAACCAGTCGACAGTACTGCTAAAGTTGACGATTTTTTTGGTGCCGGCCATCCATAAAACCGGTGCGAGATAAAGCCTTAGCAATAACGGCGCAAGAAAATCCAGCCCTTTAACCTTATCTAGCCATCTCGAAATCTTCCGGCATAAAACAACACCTTTATCGATTAAAGCGGCAAAGTCAATGTCTCTAATATTCATGGTAAGCCATTCTCCTTATCAATCTAATCGCTATAAAAACACAGTCTCAATTCTAAGATAACTCAAATATGAAATCTGTGCCTTGACTATTTCCGATAAGAAGGCTCAAGATTTTGGTTAGACTTGCGGAAAGCTTTGATAGGAACAATACAAAAGCTAAAAAACACTGGAAATGCTATAAACCTGCGGCAGATAACGCTTTTTTCATTTTATAGTTTCCAAATCCCTATCAGTTCGACTGATAGAGATTTGGTCGTCAATAATGTCCCTGTTTAACATAGGATGTGCCGACACCAGGGGGGCGCATCGTTCGCGAGCGATGCGTTTAACCGCGTCGCCTGGAGCGCCTGCTTTTGGCCGGCACATCCTATGCAAGATGCTAATTTCAGGCAGTCATTTTTAGCCAAATCCTTAACGGCCGGCTAACTCGTTTGACGGCTGCAGAACCGCTCTGGCAGAGCGTCCAGATTTGCTTGCCGTAAGGTGTGGTATGCCATTCAGGCGCAAAGTGACCCAAATAATTAGCTAAATTGACGGCATCGCGCTCCAGCATTGGATCGACATTGTTATTAGCCGGGGCGTCAACCGCTTGCGGCAGATCGATGACCATAGATCCGTTTAGCTGTGTCCTGTGGGGGTAAGGTTATCCGATAGATCAATCCGGACGCGTTAATCCAGAAATCCTGCCTCTGGCTTTCAGCCAGTTCAGTACACCAATCCCGGCCATATGTCCGCTGGCAAAGCACGCTGTGAGTAAATATCCGCCTGTCGGTGCTTCCCAATCCAGCATTTCGCCGGCGCAGAACACGCCCGGCATGGAACGCAACATTAATTGATCGTCCAATGCCTCGAAGACAACTCCTCCGGCGCTGCTGATCGCTTCATCTAAAGGCCTGGTAGCCTTGAGCTTAATCGGCAGCGCCTTGATAGCCGAGCAAAGCCGAACAGGATCCGCAAAGTCTTGCGCCGATACAATCTCGCGCAGTAAACCGGCTTTTACACCATCGATACCTAAACGTTTGCGGAGATGATTCGCCATGGAAAGTTTGCCGCGCGGCCAAGACACGCGCTCGATTAAAAACGGCAACGCTTTATCTGGCATAAGGTCAAGGTGTATCACTGCGCCACCCGTCGCGGCAATCTGCTCACGCACAGGCGCCGATACGGCATAAATCAAGCCGCCTTCAATGCCGTAATCCGTCACGACGCATTCGCCCGATTGATGGAACGGGCCCCCTTCCGCATCCATGAAAGTCAACCTTACTGCCTTCAGGGGCTGCCCCGCGTATCGGTCACGAAAATGCTCGCTCCAATCAACGGTAAATCCGCAGTTTGACGGGCGCAACGGTTCAACTGCAATTCCGCGATCAGTAAGCACTGGTACCCAGGCACCGGTTGCCCCCAAGCGTGACCAACTGCCTCCGCCCAATGCCAGCACTATGGCATCGGCTTTTATCTTGCAAACACCTGCAGGTGTGGAAAAACACAGCACATCATGCCTGCCGTCAGCCCAACCTGACCATTGATGGCGCATATGAAAATTCACGCCGGCCAGGCGTAGTCTCTGCATCCATTTGCGTAATAAAGGGGCAGCCTTCATATCAGTCGGAAAAACCCGTCCCGATGTCCCGATAAAAGTATCAATGCCGAGTTCATGCAGCCATTTCCGCAGCGCTTCCGGGCCGAAGGCTGCAAGCATCGGTTCAATGTGGTTTCTTCGCGAGTTGTAACGGGAGAGAAATTGGTCAAACGGCTCTGAATGAGTAATATTCATGCCGCCTTTGCCGGCCATCAGAAATTTTCTCCCAACGGAGGGCATTGCATCGTAAAGATCGACTTTTACGCCGGCCCCGGTTAAAACATCCGCAGCCATCAACCCTGCAGGACCGCCGCCGATAACAGCGACCGATACGGATACATTGCTGTTTGATATCATTGATTGTACAGGCTCACTTTTTGTATGGAATCACCGCTGACAATGTTCAGCAATAATGTCCGAAATAATGCCCCATTATACAAGATCATGGTTTTCTATTATTGGATTTACGGTTAGATCCTGAAATAGATTAAAGACCGCGAAATGATTAATAGCCATTGTCAAATATTTTGCCAGCCTATATTGTTATCGCATCTATCGTTTTCGCCCTATAAAAGATGAAACCTGATTGCTCCAATATTTTTAGCAATATTCCCTCGCAACTACCTGAAGAACTGTTTGAATGTCTGCTCGAGCGGGATAACGTGCATATCGAACGTATCGTTTCCAGAAGTCATGTCACACCTGAAGGCTATTGGTACGATCAAGCCTTTGATGAATGGGTCATGCTGCTTCAAGGACAGGCGGTTATTTGTTATGAACGAGATCAGGCCCGCATTGCATTAAAAGCCGGGGACTATCTGTTGATCCCCGCCCATACCAGACATCGCGTCGAATGGACAGCGCCGGATACTGACTGCGTCTGGCTGGCTATTCATCTGCTTTGAATGGTGTGCAAATCATGAAAATAGGCATACAAACATGGGGATCCAACGGCGATGCTCGGCCGTTACTCGCTTTGTCCGAAGCATTACAGAAAGCAGGGCATCAGGTAACCTTGGCAGTCACCAGTATCGATAACAATAGCTATGCGGATATTTGTCAGCGATTGGCTATTCGCTATCGGCAAATACCGGCACATATCGAGTTTGATATGCCCGCCTTTGCCCAGAACACCTTCAGAATGAACACATTGCAATGGCTTAATGCTTTACTCGAAGCTGTTTTTTTTCCTTACGAGCAGTCCATCTACGAAGCTTCCAAGCAATTGGTAGAAGAAAATGATTGCGTTATCGGACACCACTTCCTGTATCCTTTGAAATTAGCGGCTAGCAAACAAAATAAGCCGCATTTCAGTGTAACATTTTGTCATGGTGCAATTGCCATGACTGATCACCCTCCCTTCAAGTTTCCTGACTTGGGTGCTTTAATTAACCGCTTTCAATGGCGTATCCTGGATTATATCTTTGATTTCGCCTTAAAAGACAAACTAAGCATACTATGGCTTAGCGAAGGCATGCCAAGCTTTAAACATGTTTTTCCAGAATTGCTGAATTCGAATTGTCTTAATCTGGTAGCTGTTGATCCGTTATTTTGCCCTTACCAGGCCCAATGGCATCAAACACACCAAGTCTGTGGTTTTTTAAATCTATCCGATGAGGCTGAAACCTGGTTAATCCCTAAGAGTCTGAAACAGTTTCTTGATCAGGGAGAAAAACCTGTTTATATGACATTCGGCAGCCTCCAACAAGCCGTACCTGAATGGAGCATGCATTTGTTTATTCAGGCATCTTTACAGGCAAATTGCCGTGCAATCATTCAAACCAGTTCGGACAGATATCCGCCCGACACACAGTTAGGTAACATTTATTTTGTCGGCAGACACCCCCACCAGATTGTATTCAAGTATTGCGCCGCCGTTGTTCATCACGGCGGCGCCGGAACCACTCATTCTGCCACACTCAGCGGTTGCCCCTCAATCGTAGTACCCTTCATGGACGAACAACTATTTTGGGCTTGCCAACTTCAACATTTAGGCTTGGCTCCGACGCCTCTACCGGCAAAAAACGCTACCGCAGCAACATTATCAGAAAGAATAAAAACGGTATTACAATCAACCGACCTGCAAGTAAATGCACTTAATGCGAAAGATAAGATGGATTCCGTACAAGGTACAAAAAAAGCTGTTGGTTTGATTGAAGCGACATTCGACCAGCTCAATATAAATAACCAAACTTAGAGCCGACATTCGCTGGATGGCACCAAGACCAAAGCTATAATACTTCAATACTTCTAAGCACAATGCCTTGCCCCATGGTCACATCGAAAAGCCGGAAGCGCAACTGCGCGAGAAGTTCAAGCCTCGCTGAAAAAGGCGACGGAAATAGCGCGCCGGGCAGATCGCCTGAAAGCTCTGGCGGAGCCCAAGGCGCCTGAAACCGGTCTACAAGCCAAGGACCAGATCAAACTGACCGATGCAGAACCTCAGATCATGACGAGCGTCAACGTCTTCGTGCCCCTCGCCAACGACAAGCGGCAAGTTGAGCCGATGCTGAAGGCGCTGCAAGCCCAGCCAGACTGTTTCGGCAAACCGAAAACGCGGCAGGTCGACAACGGCTGCTTCAGTAAGGATAATATCCAGACCTGTATGGATGAAAAGATTGCTCCGCTCATCGCCTTGGGCATGAAAACCCATCATCTGCCGCTAGCAGAACGCCTGGTGAAGGATGAGACGGAACATGAAACCAATGACGCCGGCCAAAAGAGCCGAAAATTCACGGCCGTGAACTTTACGGCAAACGCAAAAGCACGGTCGAGCCTGTGTTTGGGATCATCAAACAGTTGCTGAGCTTCCGCTAATTCTTGCCGAAAGGCGTTGAGGCGGCAGCGGGTAAGTGGAAACTGGTGACCCTAGCCTTCAATTTAAAACGAATGCATGTGCTGGCAACGGGATAACGGGGAGGAATGCCTCGAGGATCCTCCCTCCTGACGCGACGGAACCGGGATAGCCATAGGCCATTTCCCGATGTGATTCCGGCAATCGCTCAACAAAGCGAATCAAAGTCGTCAAAAATCCGGTTGAATATGACCCGAAAACCGATCCCATCCGATAGGATCCAAGCGTATATTCATCCATCAAGGATGGCGTATAGTCAGAGTAGTCCAATTTCACTCATTAGCATCCTGCAATTTGCATTGAAAGTGTATAAAACCCGAGCCGCGTAAGCCGGGCCCGGGCCAGTCGCCCGATGCGGGGGCGGCTTGGCGGGCAAAAAAAAACCCAGGCCTGTCGTCAGGTCTGGGTTTTCGGTAAGGCGCTTGGCAATTCCCTACTTTCGCATGGCAAATCGCCACACTATCATCGGCGCTAAGCGGTTTCACTTCCGAGTTCGGGATGGGATCGGGTGGGTCACGCTCGCTATGGTCACCAAGCAAACTGGTCTGACAAGCCGGCTGTTGCCGCCTGCCGCGTTGGAAATCTGTAACTCTCGCTGAATCAGCGTGTCAGTCTGTCAACCCAAACTGATTGGGTGTTATATGGTCAAGCCTCACGGGCAATTAGTATCAGTTAGCTTCAACCATTACTGGCCTTCCACACCTGACCTATCAACCTTGTCGTCT